>JBAUOM010000505.1:0-5788 GCA_049579765.1 Xanthobacteraceae bacterium | reverse complement strand
CGACGGTGATGACGCCGATCTTCGGCTTGCGGCCGCCCGAGGTGATGTACTTGTTGAGCTTGTTGGCGCGCACGAAGGCGAGCATGGCGTCGCGCTTGTAGTCGTGCAGCCGCGCCTCCTGGCCGAGTATGGTGTCGCGCAGGCGGATGTTGAGTCCGCCTTCCGGCATGGCGAAGTCCTGCGGGATGACGATATTGACGCGCTCGAGGCTGCCGTCGATGACGGCCGTCGATTCCACCGTCTCGTGCATGGATTTGAGCGCGACCCAGCTGCCGCAGAAGCGCGACATCGCCCAGCCGTAGAGGCCGTAGTCCAGGATCTCCTGCACCCCGGCGGGGTTCAGGATCGGGATCATGACGTCGATGAAGTGGTATTCGGACTGGTGCGCGGTGGTGGAGGATTCGGCGGTGTGATCGTCGCCCATCAGCGCGAGCACGCCGCCGTGCCGCGAGGTGCCGGCGAAATTGGCGTGGCGGAAGACGTCGCCGGTGCGGTCGACGCCGGGTCCCTTGCCGTACCAGAGCCCGAACACGCCGTCGAACCTGCCCTCGCCGCGCAATTCGGCCTGCTGCGTGCCCCAGAGCGCGGTGGCGGCGATGTCCTCGTTGAGCCCGGGGTGGAAGCGGATGTCGTATTTGTCGAGCGCGCGCTGTGCGCGCATGAACTGCAGATCGAGGGTGCCGAGCGGGGAGCCGCGATAGCCGGTGACGTAGCCGGCGGTGTTGAGGCCGGCGCGGCGGTCGAGCTCCTTCTGCATCAGGCAGAGGCGCACGATGGCCTGGAAGCCGGTGACGAAGATGCGGCTCTTGGCGAGATCGTACTTGTCGTCGAGAGTGACGTGATTGAGCGCCATCGCGCGCGCCTCCGCGGCAGGAACCGCCCCTCGCGGCAACACGGCCGCCGGGAGCTTCGACTCGTTTCAAAGGATATAGGCCGAGGCGGCGCGGCAGCAATGCCAAGAAGTTGAGCCGACTGGCAATTTCGCGGCGTCCCGGTCGCCGGCAAGGAAATGTCGGCGGCGCCCGCGGATACGCATTTTGGCGCACTGCAGCACAGCTTGCCGTGGCGCGCGCCGCGCACGGCAGAATGCGGGCTCGGCTCCGCCGGCCGGCCGGCCGCGGGATCCTTTCAGCGCGATCGCAGGCCTGGAGGCCCCTCTCACGCCCGTTTGACATATGATCAGCACGCTAATATGTCTTGACATATGAGTGAGCGCACCACGGTCCGTCTTCCTCCCGACCTGCTCAACCGCGCCAAGCGCAAAGCTGCCGCGGAGGGCCGCACGCTGACGTCGCTGATCGAGGATGGGCTGCGGCTGGTGGTGGCCGACCGCAGGAAGGCAGCGACGAAGAAACGTACCCTCCCTCCAGTCAGCAAGGCGACCGGAGGCCCGATGCCGGGAGTGGATATTACGCGTTTCTCGGCGATTCAGGAGCTGGACGATCTCGAATACGTCGAGCGGATGAAACGCTTCAAATGATACTGCCGGACGTGAATGTCCTCATCTATGCGTTTCGCCAGGATGTGCCTCGACACGCAGTCTGCAGGGCGTGGCTCGCCGGCATCGTATCGGGCGATGCTCGCTTCGGAATATCGCTTTTGGCGCTGAGCGCCTTGGTCCGCGTCACCACCAATCCACGCGCCTATAAGACGCCGAGCACGATCGAGGAGGCGTTCGAGTTCTGCGAATTTCTTCTCGAGCAACCGCACTGTCACATCGTGGAACCGGGCGAGCGGCACTGGGACATTTTCAAACGCCTCTGCATCACGAACGACGTTCGCGGTCTGCGTGTCACCGACGCATGGTTTGCGGCGCTCGCCATCGAGTCGGGCTGTGAGTGGATCACCTTCGATCGCGATTACGCGCGATTTCCCGGATTGAAGTGGCAGGTGCCGGCAGTGCCCGGCGATTGAGCGCCCGGCACGGACTTGCGGCATGCGGCGCCGGCATCCGGCCGATGCCCGACCGCTGCTGGTGAAACAAGACCGGGTGCCTTACAAGGCATGGCAAGGACCGGCGCGCCTGCGACCGGCCACACAAGAGCTTTGGGACCGGGACGCTCCTTATCGCCGATGGATGCCTACGCCGACCGCCGTGAGGCCGAGCCCCTCACGCATCGACAGACGGTGCTGATCGTCCTCGGCGTCCTCTTGCCGACGTTCATGGGCTCGCTCGACCAGACCATCCTGGCGACCGCGCTGCCGACGATCGGCCGCGACTTCGGCGACGTCCGCAACCTGCCCTGGCTGATCACCGCCTATCTCCTGGCATCGACCGCCATCATCCCGCTCTACGGCAAGATCGCCGACATTCACGGGCGGCGCTTCACGCTGCGGATCGCGATCCTGACCTATATGGCGGGATCGCTGGTCTGCGCGCTGGCGCCGAACATGACGGTGCTGATTCTCGGGCGCGCGCTGCACGGGCTGGGCGGCGGCGGCCTTTCGTCGATGGGCATGATCGTGCTCGGCGACCTGGTCGCGCCCAAGGAGCGCGGCCGCTACTACGGCTACTTCTCCGTGACCTACACCACCGCCGGCGGCTGCGGGCCCCTGCTCGGCGGCTTGATCGCCGAGCATCTGCATTGGTCGGTCATCTTCTGGATCAACATTCCCATGGGCATCGCGGCCCTGGCGATCACCACATCGCTGCTGCGCCGCCTGCCGCGCCACGAACGGCCGCATGTCTTGGACATCGTCGGGGCCGCGCTGATCGTCAGCGCCAGCGTCTCGTTCATGCTGGCGCTCAGCGCCGGCGGCGTGCGCTATCCGTGGACGTCGCTGCCGATCCTGGCGCTGTTCGCGGTCGCGCTCGCCATGGGCACGCTGTTCGTGCTGCGCCTGATCACCGCGGCCGAACCGCTGATCCCCATCGCCATCCTCAAGAACCCGATCGTGCGCCTTGCGATCGTCGCCAATGCCTTCGGCTGGGGCGCGATCATCGGGCTCAACGTGTTCCTGCCGATCTACCTGCAGAGCGTGATGGGGGCGACGCCGGCCGAGGCGGGACTGAGCCTCGTCGCATTCATGGTGGCGCTCAACACCAGCGCCGGGCTCAACGGGCAGGTGCTCGGCCGCGTGCGGCGCTACAAGCTCCTGCCTGTGCTCGGCCTCTCCTGCTCGATCGCGGCGGTGGTGAGCCTAGCCTGGCGCGCAGGCGCCATGACGACGCTATCGCTCGAGCTCACCTTGATCGTGATCGGAGCGGGGTTCGGGCCGCTGCCTTCACTCACGGCGGTTGCAATGCAGAACGTGGTGGCGCGCCATCAGCTCGGAATTTCGGTCGGAACGATGAATTTCAGCCGCAACCTCTATGCCACCATGCTGATCGCAGTGTTCGGCGCCATCGTGCTCGCCGGCATGCCGGCGGGGCAGGCGCTCGGTGGCGTCTTCCAAGCGGGCGCAGGGCTCGGCGCGCACGCGTTCGGCCGCGTGTTCCTGGTCGCCGCCGCCAGCATGTCGATGGCGCTGATCGCGCTCCTGGCGATGGAGGAAAAGCCGCTGCAGACCGGCGCCGAGCTCGACGCGCAATAGGCGGTCGGTGGTCGGCTCACGCCACCTTGCGCTCGGGCAGCTCGATGTGGGCCGGCGCGACCTCGTCGGTGTGCACGACGAAGCGCTTGAGCAGGTTGGGCCCGAACGTCGTGCTGATCGCGACGTCGGCGGCGTCGCGCCCGCGCGCCATAACGATGCGGCCGATGCGCGGCGTGTTGTGGCGGGCATCGAAGCTGTACCAGCGGCCGCCGAGATAGGCCTCGAACCAGGCGCTGAAATCCATCGGCTCCGGCTCGGGGGGAACCCCGATATCGCCGAGATAGCCGGTGCAATAGCGCGCCGGGATGTTCATGCAGCGGCAGAGCGTGATCGCGAGATGCGCGAAGTCGCGGCAGACGCCGCGGCGCTCCGCCGCGACCTCGGCTGCGGTCTTGGTGGCGCGGGCATGCTGGTAGCCGAACTGCACATGGGAATGGACGAAATCGCAGATCGCCTGCACCCGCGCCCAGCCCAGCGGGGTCTTGCCGAAGCGCGCCCAGGCGTCCTGCATCAGGCGGTCGGTCTCGCAGTAACGGCTGGCAAGGAGGAATACCAGGACGTCGTGCGGCAGCTCGGCGACCTCGTGCTGGCGCGCGTCCGGCTCGACCGCGTCGGGAAGGCCCGTATCTGCGATCAACGCGTCGGTGGAGATCTCGACCTGGCCAGGCGGCGCCACCAGGCGGGTACAGATATTACCGAACGCATCGCTATAGCGCGCGACCGGCAGCGCGGGCGTGACGCGAAGCTGATCGGGCTTGATGATGTCGGTCGCACGCGACGGGTGGACGTTGAGCATCAGTACCATCGGCGTGCGCCCCACGAACTCGTAGAGCATCTCGAAGCCAACGCGAATCTGCATGGATGGATCTCGATCTTGGATGCAAGAGATAGTTGGAACAAAACCGCCGCGCCGGAAGCGTTCTCCCATTCGCGGGCGGCCCGATACCGGAATATGGTGGCAGCGGCCAGTAATTTTTAGTGACGCGATGCAACAATGACTTGCCAGTACTTTAGGCAGGTAATTCTGAACTTGTGAACTCGTCTGCCTGCGATTTGAGGTCCGTTTCCGCGCAGTTAATGTTCCTTAGGGTACGATTCATTCGCCGTGCACACTTATGCGGCGCGCTCAAACAAGCGGCAGGCCGGCGCGCTCGAAGCCTACCCCCGGTTCCCCGCGCTCCAGCTCCAGAAGTCGCGGCCCTCGTCCTGCATGAAGCGGGCGAGCACCATGTTGTGCACCTCGGAGGCGCCGTCGACCAGGCGCGCCTGGCGCGCATAGCGGTAGATCCATTCCAGGATCGTGTCCTTGGAATAGCCGCGCGCGCCGTTGAGCTGGATCGCCACATCGGCGGCTTGATGCAGCGTATCGGCGACATGCACTTTGGCCATGGACACTTCCTTGCGCGCGCGGTCGCCCTGATCGAGCTTCCAGGCGGCGTGCATCACCAGGAGCCGCCCGATCTGGATGCGGTGCGCCACCTCGCCGAGCTTGATCTGCACGCTCTCGCGCTCGGCGAGCCGCGTGCCGAAGCCTTCGCGCTCGGCCACGTAGGCCTGGGCGACCTCCATCGCGCGCTTGGCGAGGCCGAGCCAGCGCATGCAATGGGTGAGGCGCGCCGGCCCGAGCCGGATCTGGGTGGCGCGCAAGCCGTCGCCGACCTGCATCAGCACATTCTCGTCGGCGACTTCGAGCCCCTCGAAGAGCAGCTCGCAGTGCCCGCCGTGCTCCTCCGGTCCCATGATCGGGATGCGACGCAGGATGCGCCATCCCGGCTGGTCGCGGTGATAGAGGAACGCGGTCAGGCCGCGCCGCGCGTCGTCGGAGGTGCGCGCGACCAGGATGAAATGGTCGGCGACGCCGGCGCCGGTGATGAACCATTTGTGGCCGTGGATCACCCAGCCGCCGCCCTTCCTCTCCGCGCGGGTGCGGATCATGCCGGGATCGGAGCCGCCGCCGGGCGCCGGCTCGGTCATGGCGAAGGAGGAGCGCACCTTGCCCTCGACGATCGGCCTGAGCCATCGCTCCTTCTGGGCCGGCGTTCCGACGAGCGCGATGAGGTTCATATTGCCGTCGTCGGGCGCCGCGCAATTGAACGCGAGCGGGCCGAAGATCGAGCGGTTGGCCTCCTCGTACATCGCCGCCCAGCCCACCACCGGCAGCGCCATGCCGCCGTACGCCTTCGGCGCCTGCGGCGCCCACAAGCCCGAGGCCTTGGCCTTCGCCTGCACGGCGCGCAGCACGTCGAGGCGGATG
>JBAUOM010000504.1:0-4152 GCA_049579765.1 Xanthobacteraceae bacterium | reverse complement strand
TGCCGGAGGTGCTGCGAATCCTGGAAATCGGCCTCCATCACGAACAGCAGCATCAGGAGCTCATCCTCACCGACATCCTGCACGCCTTCGCGCAGAATCCGGTTGCGCCCGCTTACCAGGCCGGCTGGCAGGCGCCTCGCGCGCGCGCGTTCCCGGCGGGCTTTGCGGAGTTGCCCTGCGGCGTCCACACCATCGGTTTTACCGGCGAGGGATATTGCTTCGACAACGAGGGGCCCGCCCATCAGGTCCTGCTGCAACCGGCGCGCATCGCGCGCGCTCTCGTCACCAATGCGCAATGGCTCGAATTCATGGCCGACGGGGGCTATGCGACGCCGTCGCTGTGGCTCTCGGACGGCTGGGCGATGGTCGAGGCGGAGGGCTGGAGCGCGCCCGGCTACTGGCGCGAGCATGATGGCGCCTGGCTGGCATTGACCCTCGGCGGGTTGGGTCCGGTCGATCCGGACGCGCCGGTCGCCCACGTGAGCTATTACGAGGCGGACGCATTCGCGCGTTGGGCCGGCAAGCATCTGCCGACCGAGGCGGAATGGGAAGTGGCGGCGCGCGGAAACCTCATCGACGACGCTTTCGGTCGTGCATGGCAGTGGACGCGTAGCGCCTATCTGCCCTATCCGGGCTACCGCGCCGCGGACGGCGCGCTCGGCGAGTACAACGGCAAATTCATGGTCAACCAGATGGTGCTGCGTGGCAGCTCGCACGCGACCCCCTTGGGGCACGCGCGCGCCAGCTACCGCAATTTCTTCTATCCGTCGGCACGCTGGCAGTTCAGCGGGCTCAGGCTTGCCGACTATGGGGAATGAGCGCGGCGTGCATGCGTGACGAGCATGCGTAGCCCGCATGAAGCGGAGCGTAATGCGGGGCGGTCTCGCCGCGGGGCACGAATCCCGGATTGCGCTGCGCTCCATCCGGGCTACAGACTGTACCTAAGAGCGCACGCGCGCGAAGTGACGAGCGGAGTTGAGAGATGGCTGCACAGACGGGTGCCGCGCTACGCCACCGGCCTGCCGAGGCGGATGCGTCGCGGGAGGCTTCGGCGTTCGCGCGTGTTGTCGTCGCCGGCTTGACGGCGCGGCCCAAGCGGCTCCCACCGAAATATTTCTACGACCGGGCAGGCGCGCAATTGTTCGAGGACATCACGGCGCTGCCGGAATATTACCTGACCCGTTGCGAGCTCGAGATCCTGCGCGACCGCGCGGCCGAGATGGCGCGGTTCTTCCCGGCGGGCTCGGCGTTGATCGAATTCGGCAGCGGCTCGAGCAAGAAGGTGAGGATCCTGCTGGCGGCGGCGCCGACGATCGCAGCCTATGTGCCGGTCGACATTTCCTCGCAAATGCTCGTCCAGGAGGAGGAGGAGCTTCGTCGCGATCATCCGCGCCTTGCCGTTCTGCCGGTCGAAGCCGACTTCACGCAGCCGTTCTCTCTCCCTGCGGCAGTGGCCGGGATGGCGCATACCGGATTTTTCCCGGGATCGACGATCGGAAATTTCGAGCCGCACGAGGCCTGCTCGTTCCTGCGCCACGCCGGGCGCATGCTGGGAGGCGGCGCAGCCTTGATCATCGGGGTCGATCTGGTGAAGGACGCGAGCATCCTCAACGCCGCCTATGACGACGAGGCCGGCATCACCGCCAAGTTCAACCTCAACCTGCTCGCGCGCATCAACCGCGAGCTCGGCGCCGACTTCGATCTTGCAAGCTTCAGCCACGAAGCCTTCTACAATTCCGAGCGCCACCGCATCGAAATGCACCTCGCCAGCAAGAAGCGTCAGAAGGTGCGGGTGGCCGGCCGGGCCGTCGAGTTCCGCGCCGGCGAGACGATCCACACCGAGAACAGCTACAAATATACGATCGAATCCTTCGGCGCCCTGGCGCGCGGCTCCGGCTGGAATCCGGTCGCCGTCTGGACCGACGCCGGCGCAAATTTCTCCATCCAGGCCCTGGTATTCGAGGAGAAGTAGCCCGGACACGTCGTGGTATTTTGGCCCCATGCCGATCTGCGAAGCTGATTCTTGGCGCCTGCAATATTTCGAGCACGCGGATTGCCCGCCCGGCGTGAACATTCCAACCGAGGACAGCGATGCGTGGCTCTGGTATCCGGACCACCGCTGGGTCTACGACAAGATCGCGGTCGCGGCGAGCCAGGGCCTCGATGCCGGCCCGCACGGCGTGACGCCGCCCGCCTATCCGGTGTTCTCAAAGCCGATCACCAATCTCAAGGGCATGGGCATTGCGAGCCGCGTCCTCCACTCGCAGGCGGAATACGAGCAGAGCCTCACGCCCGGCCACATGTGGATGACGCTGCTGGACGGCCGCCACGTCAGCTCGGACGTCGCCGTGGTCGCGGGCGAGCCGCGCTGGTGGCGCCATGTCACCGGGCGACCGGGCGGGGAGGGAACGTTCGACTATTGGACCGTGCATGCCACCGGCGCCCCCGCCATCGAGGACTACTGCGGCACCTGGATCCGCAAGCATCTGCCCGGCTACAGCGGCATCCTCAATGCCGAGACCATCGGCGGCCGCATGATCGAGGTGCACCTGCGCATGAGCGACCAGTGGCCGGACCTCTATGGCGCCGGTTGGGTCGATGCGGTGGTGCGGCTCTATCACGAACGCCGCTGGGTATTCGCCGACCAGGACCGGCGCGACGGATACAGCGTGGTGCTGTTCGGGCCGCACGGCCGGCGCTACCGCCATCCGCCGCCGGCACTCGCGACGCAGGTGCGGCAGCTGCCGGGCGTGTCGAGCGTGCAGGTGACGTTCGACGAGGACAAGGAGCCCGAGCACCATGCCATGCCGCCCGGCGGCTTCCGCCTCGCGGTGGTGAATGCCTGGAACCTGCAAGCGGGCCTTGCCGGGCGCGAGATTTTGCGCACGCATTTCCTCGCCCGGGCGGCGTGAGCGTTGCGGGGCTGGGTAGGCATGGGCGCACGTGCGATCGGCTAAAGCGATTCTCTTTCGGATTGACGCAAAGTAGTACCGCGCGATCGGTGAGCTCCCCTCCCCCTTGTGGGGAGGGGTTGGGGGTGGGGGTCCTGCGATCGAGGCAACAATGTTGCCAAACGCACACCCCCCTCCCCAGCCCTCCCCCACAAGGGGGGAGGGAGGAGACCGAGCTTCCGGCTCGCGCTGATTCCATTTCAACGGGATACGCTCTAGAAGAGCACCCGAATGCAAGCGAAGGAGTTTCCATGAAGATCGTCGGCTTCGCGGCCAACGGCGGATGGCATCTCGGCGTGGTCGAGGGCGACCAGGTGATCGATCTGCAGGCGGTCGACAACACCATACCCGCCGATCTCGGCGAATGCCTGCGCCGCAACCACGGCGACCTGTCGCCGCTCAGGGATGCGGCCAAGCGGGCGCCGGCGGGCGCGCGCAGGCCACTTGCGGGTTTGCAATTCGGTCTGCCGGTGGCGGCGCCCGGCAAGGTCATCTGCCTCGGCTTGAACTACCTCGATCACGTCAAGGAAGGGTCGCAGCGCGACAACATCCCGAAATTCCCGACCATCTTCATGCGCGGCAACACCTCGCTGGTGCCGCATGGGCAACCGATCGTCCGGCCGAAAGTCTCCGAGACGCTCGACTACGAGGCCGAGCTCATCTTCGTGGTGGGCAAGCGGGCCAAGCATCTCAACGTCGAGAATGCCTACTCGTGCATCGCGGGGTATTCCTGTGGCAACGAGGGTTCCGTGCGCGAGTACCAGCGCAAGACGACGCAATGGGACATGGGCAAGAATTTCGACCGCACCGGCGGCTTTGGTCCGTGGATGGTGACGGCCGACGAAGTGCCGGCCGGCGGCAAGGGCTTGAGGATCCAGACCCGGCTCAACGGCGAGGTCATGCAGTCGGACAACACCGACAACATGATGTTCCCGGTGGCCGAGACCATCGCCTATGTCACCCAGGGCATCACGCTCGAGCCCGGCGACATCGTGTTCACCGGTACGCCGTCCGGCGTCGGGCACGCGCGCAAGCCCAACCCGGTCTGGATGAAGCCGGGCGACGTCTGCGAGATCGACATCGAGGGCGTCGGCGTGCTGGTCAACCCGATCGAGGGCGAGAAGTAGGAGCGGTTGCTGTCGTCAGCCGAAGTCGAATTTATCCGACTTCGGCCGAATTATGAGCAGCCGAATTCGGGTAA
>JBAUOM010000503.1:0-3156 GCA_049579765.1 Xanthobacteraceae bacterium | reverse complement strand
TACTTCTGCTTGATCGGCCACAGCAGCCGGCGCGCCTTGTCGAGGTTGGCGTTGTCCGGCCAGCTGTTGAGGGGCGCGAAGCGCTGCTGGCCGGCGCCGGCGCCGCCGCGGCCGTCGGCGATCCGGTACGTGCCCGCGCTGTGCCATGCCATGCGGATGAACAGCCCCCCGTAGTGGCCAAAGTCGGCCGGCCACCAGTCCTGCGAGTCTGTCATCAAGGCACGAAGGTCCTTGATCACGGCGTCGAGGTCGAGGCTCTTGAACTCCTTGGCGTAGTCGAACTCCTTGCCCATCGGATCGGACAGGGTGGAGTGCTGGTGCAGAACCTGAAGGTCCAGCTGTTCCGGCCACCAGTCACGGTTCCTGTGTGCGCGATGCCCACCCGAAAATGGGCATTTGGTCGTGTCATCCATCATTGCCTCCTATCGCGTTTGCGTGATTTCCATTCGGTTCCTCGCGCCGAAAATAGCCCAATACATCCCATCAGGTAAAATTGACTTTAATGATTGCTGCGATAAGATAGTCTGATGACAGAAACAACGCTCAGGCAGCTTCGCTATTTCAATGCGCTGGCACGCCATAGCCACTTCGGACGTGCGGCAGCAGCTTGCGGGATATCGCAGCCGGCTTTGTCGATGCAGATCAAGGAGCTGGAGGAGGCTCTGGGCGCCGTGCTGATCGAAAGAGGCGCGCGCCAAGTCCGGCTCACGAAGTTGGGGGAAGAGGCCGCCCTGCGGGTCCGCGACATCCTGCGCTCGGTCGATGAACTGGGAGACTTCGCGCGAGCGTCGCGGGGCTTCCTCGCGGGCCGGCTGCGCATCGGCATGATCCCCACGATTGCACCCTATCTCCTGCCCAGGGTCATCGGAAACCTCGCTCGAATGCATCCCGAACTCGACGTTCACGTCCATGAGGCGCTGACGTCGAAGCTGATACAGGAGCTCGCGGAAGGTCGGCTTGACACGGCGATCGTCGCTCTGCCGGTGTCCGAACCTTCGCTCACCGAGGTCGCCCTGTTTGCGGAAAACTTCCTGCTGGTGCGGCCGGGCGAGGATGGCGGAACACCGGTGCCCACCAGCGAAACGCTGCGCGAAATGCGGCTTCTGCTGCTGGAAGAGGGGCACTGCTTTCGCGATCAGGCCCTGTCGTTCTGCAACATGCAATCGTCGCCGCCTCGTGAAGCGCTGGACGCCAGCTCTCTGTCCACACTCGTCCAAATGGTCAGCGCCGGCATGGGCGTAACCTTGATCCCGGAAATGGCGGTGGCGGTGGAAACACGCTCAGCGCCGGTGTCCGTCGCTCGCTTCAAGGATCCCCAGCCTTCGCGAACCATCGGCATGATCTGGCGCAAGACAAATCCTCTGGCCGGGCAGCTCCTGCAGCTTTCCGAAGTGGTTTGCCGCTCGGCCGACGCGTTGCGCGAGCAGCCGGACCGTCGTCGCGCAATCCCCGGACCTAGTCGGCGCTCCGGCAAAACATATTCTCCAAAGCGCCGCCCGGCATTGAATTCCTGAAGGCGGCGATGGTCATTCGCGACCGCTCCCGGTTCGCTCCGGCGGCGGAAGTCAGGACGGCCGGTCAAGTCCGGGGTCGACGGACCAGATCCGTCAACACATCTCGTCGGTCGAGGTGGCGGAGATCGCGAACAAGGCGCGGCCTGGTCTGTCGGTGACCCGCCGCTTCCAACAATGCAAAGCGTCTACGTCTGCCGGACGGGTTGAAAAGGCGCCCCACGCCACCGACGACGCGCTTCCGGCGGAGCGTCAGCGACCGTCCGCGGCGGCATATTGGCGGCTGCGATCCGTCGCCTTCATCAGGTCCTTGACGGGGGCCGGCAGCTGTCCCGCGGCGAGCCGGCCGGGCGGGCTCTCGAGCCGTTCGACCACGGCGAGGCGGGTGACTTCGCCTTTGAGGAAGGCGCTCAGGAACTCTGGATAGTTTCTGAACGACACGCACCCGTTCGACTGGCCGTTCGAGCCCAGCATGTAGGAATGGGCAAGGATGCCGTCGCGACCGTGCATTCTGCCCTCGTCGACGGGGTTGAGGCGAATGGCGCGGACCCCATGAAACAGTCGCTCGCGCAAAGTGAGATTGTAGATATTCGGCGGCGTTGCCCCTCGCATCCTCACTTGCACATGACGGGGGCTGTCCATGAGGCCGCCCAGGCCGGAATGGGCCTCGAGCCGGCGGCCGCTCGGCAGGTAGACGGCCTGCGCGGTGATATCGTAGATCGCGGTGCGGCCGTCGTCGTCCGCCAGCGGCGCGGAATCCCTGCGCGCTTGCCCGCGGCGACTTTGCGTGTTGGAAGCGGTCGGTTTCGGCGGCGCATCGGCCGGCCGGTTCTCGACCTCCCGCTCCGGCGGTCGCAGGCTGCTCGCAAGCGCCTGCATGGCCGACTCGAAGCTCTCGTCCAAGGACGCCGGACAATCATCGGCCGAGGCGAAACGTTTGTCGAAAGACGCGGGCCGATCACCCAATAGCGCGAAACGCTCGTCTGCCGACGCGTTCCGACATGCCGATGCGGAGGTGTCCGTTACCATGCCCCACGCGTTGATCGGGGCATCGGAGCCGACCGGCAATTCCAGGCTTGCCAGTCGTATGCGACCCGGCGATGGCCCTGGTCCCAGCGGCGCGCCGAGCCGGAAGATGTCCGGGTGGATGGTTCCAAAAACGGAAATGCCCGAACCGCGCGGTCCGGTATCTGCCGGATCTGCCTGCGTTCCTGGCGATTTAAGGACGAACCCCAACACCACCGCGGCGATTCCGACCGGAATCGTACGGGCCCCCAATTGAACCAATACTTCCCCCCACTCCCTACCCGCGTCGCCTTCGGCACAGCGTCCAGCGGCAACGCGCGTCCCCCGACGCGGGCGGAAGGAAGCCTGTTGATTGCGGCAAAAATCGTTCGGACCGGTCCGGCGGCGGGCTCTCGGCGGCGCGCTGCGAGGCTCATCACCGCAAGGTTAACTCGGCGTGGGCGCCGGACCGCGGCGGCCCGATGCCGACCGCCTGCGCCGGCGGCCCATTGCGGGCGGCGGTCGAGAGCCTATGATTGCCGCAACCAACACGTTGCAAGGGAGGCAAACTTGAACAAGGGCACTTTCGGTCGGCGTGACGTTCTCGAGCTCATCGCCGCCGCGGGCGCGGCAGGTGTGC
>JBAUOM010000502.1:0-12635 GCA_049579765.1 Xanthobacteraceae bacterium | reverse complement strand
CTGGTAATCCGCGCCACCGGAATTCACCTCGACGTGGCAACGAGCGGCGGGCTGGCCGAGCCCGCATCCGGCGCTCAAAGCACCGCCGCCAAGGGCGCCGAGGAGCGCCGCTTCGTGATCAACGATGCCGGTGCGGCGACCGTGCGCGGCGCCGCCGCGAGCGACGTCGTCTGGTGGTTCACTGCCATTCCGGACAAGCCGCCGACCATCGCGCTCGCCAAGGACCCGGAAGGCCAGGCCCGCGGCGCGTTGCAGCTCTCCTACAAGCTGGAAGACGACTACGGGGTCGTCGGCGCGCAGGCGACGTTCAAGCTGCAAGATAGCGAAGGCACCAACGGCCATCCGCCGCGTCCGCTCTACGAGGCCCCCGATTTCCCGCTGGTGCTTCCGCAGGCGCGCACCAAGAACGGCGTCGGGCAGGTCACCAAGGATCTGACCGAGCATCCGTGGGCCGGCGTCGACGTGGAGATGACCCTCGTCGCGCGCGACGAGGCGGGCAATGAGGGCCGCAGCCCGGTGTTCGAGTTCAGGCTGCCGGAACGGCCGTTCTCGAAACCGATCGCGCGCGCTCTCGTCGAACAGCGCAGGTCGCTCGCGCTCGACGCCGATACCCAGGCGAGCGTGCTCAACGCCCTGGATGCGCTCACTTTGGCGCCCGAGCGCTTCAACATGGAGACCAACGTATATCTCGGGCTGCGCTCGATCTTCTGGCAATTGGCGCACGCGAAGAGCGACGACCAGTTGCGCGATGTCGTCGCCCGCATGTGGGACATGGCGGTGCATCTCGAGGACGGCAGCGTGTCCGACGCCGAACAGGCGCTGCGCGCCGCCGAGGAGGCGTTGCGCCAGGCGCTGGAGCGCGGCGCCAGCGACGAAGAGATCAAGCGGCTCACCGACCAGCTGCGTGCGGCGCTCGACAAGTTTCTGCAGGCGCTGGCGGAGCAGATGCGCAAGAATCCGCAGCAGCTGGCGCGGCCGCTCGATCCCAATGCGCGCATGCTGCGCCCGCAGGACCTGCGCAGCATGATCGACCGGCTCGAGCAGATGGCCCGCTCCGGCGCCAAGGATGCCGCGCGCCGGATGCTGCAGGAGCTCCAGCAGATGCTGGAGAACCTGCAAATGGCCCGTCCCGGGCAGCAGATGGATGGCGACGGCGACGACATGATGTCCGCGCTCGACGAGCTCGGCGACATGATCCGCAAGCAGCAGCAATTGCGCGACCGTACCTTCCAACAGGGCCAGGACCAGCGGCGCGACCGCCAGCGCGGCCAGCGCGGTCAGCAGGGTCAACAAGGCCAGCAGGGCGACCAGATGGGCGAGCTGCGGGAGGGCCAGCAGGGGTTGCGCGAGCAGCTCAAGAAACTGATGGAGGAGCTGCGCAAGAAGGGCTTCGGCCAGGGCCAGGACGGGCAGGGCGAGATGGATCAGCTCGGTCGTGCCGGCGAGGCCATGGGCGATGCGGAAGGCCAGCTCGGAGAGGGCAACGCCGACAGCGCGGTGGATTCGCAGGGCCGTGCGCTCGAGGCGCTGCGGCGAGGTGCGCAGAATCTTGCGCAGTCGATGCAGCAGCAGGGGATGATGGGTCCCGGGCCCAACGGCCAGCCCGGCCGGCTCGGGCCGCCGCGCGCCCAGCAGGATACCGATCCGCTGGGCCGGCCCTTGCGCGGCCGCGACTACGGCGACGACACCACGGTCAAGGTGCCGGGCGAGATCGACGTGCAACGCGCGCGGCGCATTCTCGAGGAGCTGCGTCGGCGCTTCGGAGAGAGCTTCCGTCCGCAGCTCGAGCTCGACTATATCGAGCGGCTGCTGCACGATTTCTAGAACTCGGCCGTCCGGTAGCCCCGAGGAAGCGCGGCGAAATCGGCGGCGCGCCATCCGCAATTGCGCTACGCGCGTGAGTGCTACGACCGTTTTCCGTTGGCCCGGCGCCCGTCGTCGCTGGAGCGCATCCCGATTAGCTCGAATCGGGATGCGCTCTAGATTCCAAGGCTTTGCGCATGTCCTTGGCGGAAAACCGGTTCCCACTTTTCCGGGACATGCGCTAATTCGCCCGCCGTGGCGGGGCGCTGAGGGCGTCGTTCACCGCCCGCCGCATGGTGCCGAGGGAGAACGGCTTGGCGATGACGTCGTGGATCCGCGCATCAAGGTCGTGCGCTCGCTCGCGCTGGTCGGCATAGCCCGTCATCAGCAGGATGGTCACGGCGGGATGCTGTCGCGCGGCCGCGTGCGCCAGCGCGATGCCGTCCATGACCGGCATGCGGATGTCGGTGAGCAGAAGCTCGAAGGCGCCCTTCTCGCGCACCAGGACTTCGAGCGCCTGCGCGCCGTCGTTCGCCGTCATGACCTCGTGGCCGTCCTGCCGGAGCGCGCGCGCAATCAGGCTACGGATCGCTTCCTCGTCCTCGGCGATCAGAATGCGTGCCATGACACTCGCCTCCGGCGGCACGATCGGGTCCTGGCCGTGTCGGTCGCGGACAACGCGGCTCGGTCAGACGCTAGCGAGCGTCCGTTAACGAACCGGAAACCAGCGGGGCAGGCCTCCGCCCGGCGGTCCGGCCGTGCGGCGGGAACCCGCACTGGCGGCGGCCGGGTGCCGCGCCATGCGGACATCGCGCTCGCAGCAATGCCCCTGCAAAGGACGCAGTAGAACGCCACGCTCGCTGCTATAAAGCGCGGGTCGCGCAGGGACGGAGGCCGGGGAGAGGCAGTGGTCCGGTTCGAACATGTAGGATTGCGCTACGGCCTCGGTCCCGAGGTCCTGCACGACCTCACGTTCCGCATCGATCCGCGTTCCTTCCAGTTCCTCACCGGGCCCTCGGGAGCCGGCAAAACCTCGCTGTTGCGGCTCCTGTTCCTTTCTCTGCGGCCCACGCGCGGGCTGATCACGCTGTTCGGCCATGATGTCGCCACGCTCAGCAAGGACGCGCTGTCCACGCTGCGCAGACGCATCGGCATCGTATTCCAGGATTTCCGGCTGCTGGACCACATGACGACCTACGAAAATGTCGCATTGCCGTTGCGGGTGATCGGCCATCCCGAGGAGAGCTATCGCGAGGAGGTCGTCGAGCTCTTGAACTGGGTCGGGCTGGGCGACCGCATGAGGGCGCTGCCGCCGGTGCTCTCCGGCGGAGAGAAGCAGCGCGCGGCGATCGCCCGCGCCGTCATCGCCCGCCCGCAGCTCCTGCTCGCCGACGAGCCGACGGGCAACGTCGACCCTCCTCTGGCGCGACGCCTTCTGCGCCTGTTCGTCGAGCTGCACAAGTCGGGGACCTCCGTGGTCATCGCCACCCACGACATCGCGCTGATGGATCGGTTCGACGCGCGCCGGCTCGTGCTGCACGAGGGTCGTCTGCATGTCTACGACTGATGCCGGGATGCAGGAGCACCAGCCGCGCGAGGTCGCGTCGGAGCCGCTGCCGCGCTTCGAGACGCCGATCGTGCCGCGGGCCACGATCTCCGGCCACGCCCTGGTTGCGGTGGTCGCCATCATGACCTTTCTGGCTTCGCTGACCATCGGCGCGGTCACGCTGGTGCGCACCGCCGCCAGCGAATGGCAGGCCGACGTGGCCCGCGAGGTCACGATCCAGATCCGCCCGGCGGCCGGTCGTGACATCGAGGCGGATGTCGCGAAGGCCGCCGAACTTGCCCGGGCGTCTCCCGGTGTCGCCGAGGTGCGACCCTATTCCAGGGAGGAAACGACGCGCCTGCTCGAGCCGTGGCTGGGCACCGGGCTGCAACTCGACGATCTTCCCGTTCCCCGCATCATCGTCGTTCGGATCGAGCCCGGGGCAGCACCGGATCTGGCACAATTGCGCCGCACGCTCGCCGCGCAGATCGCTGGCGCGAGCCTGGACGACCACCGCGGGTTCGTGGCCCGCATGCGCGCCATGTCCGGTGCGGTTCTGGCCGGTGGAATCGGCGTGCTGCTGCTCGTATTCGCCGCCACCGTGCTCTCGGTCACTTTCGCGACGCGTGCCGCCATTGCGACCAACCGCCCGGTGATCGAGGTGCTGCACCTCATCGGCGCCAGGGACGCTTTCATCGCCGGGCATTTCCAGCGGCATTTCCTCCGACTGGGGCTCATGGGGGGCCTGATCGGCGCCGCCGCCGCCATGGTCCTGTTCGCGCTTGCGGAGTTAGTCGGCGGCCGCTTTGCAGGCAGCGCGGGTGGGGACCAGTTTGCAGCCTTGTTCGGGAGCTCCTCGATCGGGGCGCTGGGCTACTTGGCGGTGCTGGCGCAAGTGGGGCTGATCGCCTTCATCACGGCCGCGACCTCGCGCCGGACGGTCCACCGCACGATCGAAACGATTCATTAGAGCGCGTCCCGATCAGGTCGAATCCGGATGCGCTCTAGATTCCTTGGCTTTGCGCATGCCCCGGGCGGAAAACCGGTGCCCACTTTTCCGGGACATGCGCTAGTAATGGGCCCGCAACGGCGTTGCCTCCGGACCGCCGAATTTTGCACTATGATCCCGGAGGGTGACCAGAGATGCCGACGGTCGGAACCAACACCGGTGACGGCGCCGCCGAGATGACTCGTCAGACGGAGCCATCCTCGCGCTCGTCCGGGGTTCTGTTGCGGCGTCTCGGCTGGCTGACCGCCGCGGTCTGCACGGCCGCGGTGCTGCTGGCGGGATTAGGATTTTTCTGGTTCGTCTGGCGCGTTCCGACCGACGAAGTCGCCCTCGATCGCAATGCGGACGGTATCGTCGCCCTCACCGGTGGCGCTTCGCGCATCGCCGACGCAATCGAGTTGCTGGCATCGGGGCGGGGCAAGCGGCTTCTCATCAGCGGTGCTTACCGGGCGACCAATTCCGACGCGATCTCCCGCCTCAATCCGGAGTTCGAGCGCTGGGTGCGCTGCTGCGTCGACTTCGACCGGTCGCTCAATACGCTGGGCAACGCGATCGAGACCAAGCGTTGGGCAGAGAGCCGCGGCTTTCGCTCGCTGATAGTGGTGACGTCGAATTATCACATGCCACGTGCGCTTGCGGAGATCGCGCACCAGCTTCCCGACGTGGCGCTGGTGCCTTTCCCGGTGGTGACGCAGCGCCAGCGTGCCGATCCCTGGTGGTCGCGCGCGACAACGGCGCGCCTGATGCTGTTCGAATATTTGAAATACGTCTTCGCCAGGCTTCGCATGGGGCTTAATCCGGCTGGCGGCGCCGCCGCGGCGAGCTAGGCTGTACTCGTCGCCCCACGGAGCGAAGCGGATGCGGGGTAGGTCTTCACGCAAAGGCGTCCCGGATTTCGCTTCCCTCGATCCGGGCTACGCGGTTCGGCCGTAGGTTTGCCCGTGCTGGTCATTCGCTCCGTCCTCTTCAATGTCCTGTTCTATCTCAATCTGTTCGTGCAGATCGTCGCTGCCCTGCCGACGCTGGTGATGCCGCGCAGCGGTATCCTTGCGGTCGTCAAGTTCTGGGCGCGCTCCAATCTCTGGCTGCTGCGGGTGATTTGCGGCACCAAGGCGGACTTCCGCGGCGTGTCGAAAATCTCCCCGGGGCCGATGCTCGTCGCCGCCAAGCACCAGTCGTCGTGGGAAACGTTCGCCCTGTTGCTGATCCTGCCGGACCCGGCCTACATCATGAAACGGGAGCTGATGTGGATCCCATTCTTCGGCTGGTACGCCTGGAAGGCCGGTATGATCGCGGTCGACCGTGGCAAGGGCGCGCGGGCGCTCGCCGATATGAACGCGCGCGCGCGCAAGGAGCTGGCGCGCAATCGCCAGATCGTCATCTTTCCGGAAGGGACGCGGCGCGCTCCGGGCGCCGAGCCGCGATACAAACGCGGCGTCGTCCACCTCTATCGGAAGGTGGGCGTTCCGTGCCTCCCGATCGCGCTCAATTCCGGTCTGTTCTGGCCGCGCCGCTCGATCCGCAGATATCCGGGGACCATCCGGGTCGAGGTGCTCGATCCGATCCCGCCCGGTCTCGCCCGGAAAACCTTCTTGGAGCGTCTGCAGTGCGACATCGAGGCGGCGTCCGCGCGACTCCTGGCCGAGGGCGAGCACGACTTTGCCACGGGCGCAAGCGCGGACGCCTCGCTCCCGCCAACGTCGTAATGCGTAGCTGCGCCCGCACGGCATGCTCGGCATCCCAGCACACCTCAGGATGACGTCGGTACCGCGTTCATCTCATGCGTTCCCGCAAGCCGCTCTGCCAGCAAATGGAGCTCGGTTTCGCGGTATCCGAGTTGCTCCAGCGCCCCGATCGTCGCAATGACGTAGTCCCGGTTGGCACCGGATTGGCCGTGGCCTTGCCGTACATGGTGCAGTTGCTGCGCGAGCGAGAGCCGTCCGGCGTATTGCGCATGCCCCCGATCGACGACATAGCAGAGCGCCTGCACCCGCTGTTCGGGCCGGCCTTTGAGCCAGATCGGACGCATGCATTCGCGGTAGACGGAGGTCACCTGCTCGCGCGCGCGCAGGTACGCGATTGTGCCGACGCGTTTCGTCGCGGGCACGCGATAGGCGATGCCGCGGCAGGTTCCTCCATGGTCGAGGCCCAGCACCAGGCCCGGCCGTTCGGGCGTGCCCCGGTGAACGAAGGAATAGACGCACAGCGCCCGATGCGCGCCGATGAGCCGCGCCTCGAGCCGTTCTGCAAACGGAAAATCGGGGCGCCACATCAGCGAGCCATAGGCGAACACCCAGAGGTCTTCGGCGGCATGTTCGGAATTCGGGTCCATGGGGGGATATCAAGGGAATGCGGCGGAGCGCGCAAGCCGCGCATTTCGTCTGTATCTGGCCGGCACGGCGGGCAGACGACCCATTCTCGCCCCGGCGTGTCGGTCCGGAACGCCGGCGATGACTTCGAAACGCCGCAATCGGTGCGCTTGGGAAAGGCGCGCCGAAGAGGCGTCCACAGGCCGCGCTGGGCCGGCACAGGAGCGCCGTAGATGTCTCACTCCGCTGATCCCGCCACCCGCCGTCGGCGCTGGCCGCTGTTCGCTCCATTCATTCTCGTGGTGCTGCTTGCCGCCGCCTGGACGGCGCTGTGGTTCTATGCGGCCGCGCGCGCAGAAAAGGAGATCGCCGCGTGGCGCCAGCACGAGCGACAGGCCGGGCGGCTGCAGAACTGCGCACCCCAGTCGGTTGGCGGCTATCCGTTTCGCATCGAGGTGAGGTGCGGCGATGCCGGCTTCGAACTCAAGGGCGCGCCCACGCTGCAGCTCAAGCTGCCTTTGGCGGTGGCCGCCATCCAGGTCTATGACCCGAAGCTGCTGATCGGCGAGTTCACCGGTCCGCTCGAAATTTCCGAGTCGGGGCATCCGCCGTCCTTGATCGTCGGCTGGAAGCTCGCGCAGGCCAGCGTGCGGGGCATGCCGGCGGGCGTCGAGCGCGCCGCGCTCGTGCTCGACGCTCCTGCCGTCCGCGAAGCGGGCGTTGCCGGCGACGATGTTGTGTTCAGCGCGCAGCGGCTCGAGCTGCACGCGCGCCCAGCCGGCGAGTCCATTCCCGGCAAGCCGGTGATCGAAACCGTCTTGCGTCTCAATGCCGCCGTCGCTGGCAAGCTCCATCCGCTCGCCGGCAAGCCGATCGATGCCGAGATTGCGACCGTGCTGCGCGGCGTCGACGACATCGTGCCGAAGCCCTGGCCGGTGCGGTTTAAGGAATGGCAGGCGCGCGACGGCAGGCTCGAGATCATCAACGCGCGGGTCGCGCAGGGCGACGTCATCGCGGTGGGTACCGGCGCTCTGCGGCTCACTCCGCGGGGCGGCCTCGACGGCGATCTCCAGGTGACGGTCGTCGGCATCGAGCAAGTTCTCAAGATGTTCGAGATCGATCGCATCATGTCGGAAGGGCAGGTCGGGGCGACGCTGAGCGCGCTCGACCGGCTCATTCCCGGGCTCGGGGGCATTGCGCGGCAGAATGCGGCACCCGGGTTGGTCGCGGCGCTCGGCCGGCGCACGGTCCTCGACGGCAAGCCGGCGGTGGCGTTTCCCGTCCGCTTCGTCGACGGCACGGTCTTCCTGGGACCGTTTCAGGTAGGCATGGTGCCGCCGCTGTTCTGATCTTGGCGCGGGACCGAGCAGATGCCGCGGGCTGCGTGGTTCCTCGCCGCTTTGGATGAAACGTCACGCCCCCTTTCGACGCAAGCCGAAATAAGAGCTGTCGGCTGCGGCCTGCTCGCTGTCCGCTCACGGGCTGACAGCAGCCGAAATCATTCTCACGAATCTCGGAGGGCGTAAGGCGCACACGCAACTCGAACCATAGGTCTACGTTCGCGGAGCGCTTGTCCCCGCAGCAAGGGCGCGCACTGACGAGCTCGGCAGATTGCGAACGATCACATCGGGACCACTTCGCCTTCGGCGCCGAACTCAGCCCGCATTCGCCATGTTGACCCGGGAAGCGCGGACCCGGAAGGCGCGCAATTGTCGCGGTCCGGGGGCTGATGAACGGTGTACAATTCCGGGTCAACAACGAGAGCGACCTCACAGTCGCAGATCATCCGTACCGGGGAGGGAGGAGCTGAGACATGCATCGCACAATCGCAATCGGCATTCTCGCCGGCGCAACCGCGCTCGCGCTTACGCTGCCGGCGCAGGCGGGCCCGGTCACGCTGAAAGTGACCACGTGCCTGGCGCGCAACCATGACTATACGCAGGCCTTCATGGAGACCTTTCTCGAGCCGCTCAATGCCAAGAAGGCCGATCTGCAATTGACCTATCTCGGCGGTCCCGAGGTCACACCGTTCAAGGAACAGGCGTCATCGCTCAAACGCGGGCTGGTCGACATGATCATGTGCCCGGCGGCGTATTACGGCGGCCTGTTCGGCGAGGCGCGCCTGGCCGGCGCGCAAACCGCGTCGATCGACGAGATCCGTCAGAACGGCGCGTGGGACATGATGGAGGAGGCCTGGAACAAGAACCTGAACGCGCACATCCTCACTTGGGTCTTTTCCGAGGGACAGGTCTTCTACACCTACTTCGTGGCCAAGCCCAAAGAGAGCACCAAAACCGGGCTCGACCTGACCGGAGTGAAGATCCGTTCGACCGGGCTCTACAACCCGTTCCTCGTGGCAATGGGAGCGACTACCATCGTGATGGCGCCGGGCGACGTCTATGCCGGGCTCCAGCGCGGCGTGGTCGACGGCTTGGCCTGGCCATGGGGCTCGATCGGCAAATACGGCTGGCAACGTTTTCTCAAGTACCGCGTGCGGCCGCATTTCTTCGGTGCAAGTCAGCCGCTGCTCGTCAATCTCGACAAGTGGAAGAGCCTCAGCAAGGAGCAGCAGGCCCTGCTGAACGATCGGGCCAAGATCTTTGAACGCGATGGCGCCGCGATCGTGGTCAAGAAGGGCAATGAGGACGATCTCAAGCTCAAGCAGGCCGGGGTCGAGGATATCACCCTGACCGGTGCCGCGCGCGACGCCTATCTCAAGACCATCTACGACGCCAAATGGGCGCAGAACGACACGCTCCACTACACCGTCGACTACCAGAAGCTGAAGGCGCTGCTCTACAAGCCGGTGAACAAGCCACAGAGCTGATCGCCACTTGAAGCCCGACCGCCAACGGGGGCCCGGTCTCCGCGGGGAGGACCGGGCCGAAGTCGCGTCGCCGTGACCGTCGCCGACCGCGGTTCACATCAAACTGGGCAGGAAGAGCGCGATCCCCGGGAACACGACCAGGATCACGATCAGAATGACGTCGCAGAGGAGGAACGGGAGCGCCGCGCCGGCGACCTGGAACAACGTCGTGCCCTTGGGGGCGATGCCAAGCATGACGTAAAGCAGCAAGCCGAACGGCGGCGTCAAGCCGCCCATATCGATCGTCAGCAACATGAAGAGCCCGTACCAGATCCGATCGAATCCCAGATGCGTCGCGAGCGGAAAGAAGATCGGCACTGCAATCAGCATCATCGAAACGCCGTCCATGAACATGCCCAGCACGATCAGGACCCAGAACATCGCAAACAGTATCCACAGCGGGGAGACCTGAAATCCGTTCACCCAACCGAGCAGCCCCGCGCTCGCTCCCGAGAACGCGAGCAGTTGGCTGAACACGGTCGAGTTCATCAGGATGAAGAACACCATGCCCGCGACCCGCACCGTGGAATCGATCGACATCTTGATGGATTGCGGCGTCAGCGCCCGGTACATGGCGGCGAGCACCATCACTCCGAGCACACCCAACGCCGCCGATTCGGTTGGGGTCGCCCAACCCAATATGATGAAGCCCACCACCATGAACACCACGACGCTCATGGGCAGGATATTGACCGCGACGATGGGCAGCGTTCGGCCCCACGGGACGGTTTCGACATCGTATGGCGGCGCGCCGGACGGGTTGATCCAGAGCTGCAGCCAGATCATCGCCGCGAACAATGCAGCGAGCAGAAAGCCAGGAATGAAACCGGCGACCAGCAATTGCCCGACGTCGATGCCGGCGATGGCCGCCAACAACACGCCGAGCGCCGACGGCGGGATGATCATGGCAAGGCTGCCGCTGCCAAGCACCGGGCCCATCGACATGCGCCTGCTGTAGCCGCGACGCTGCATCTCGGGCACCATCAGCGAGCCCAGCATCGCGGTGTTGGCCATTGACGAGCCGGTCAGCGTCGCGAACAGCGCGCCGCCCGCCACCGTCAGATAGCTCAGCCGCCCCGGCAGCCGACCGAACAGGACCTCGAGCCCGTCGAACACGCGCACGGCGAGCCCGGTGTGGAAGAACAACGAGCCCATCATGATGAACATCGGCACCGGGCCGAGCGTGAACCGCGAGATCAGGATGGTCGAATTACTGACGACCTGGAGCACCGAATCGGGGTTCCAGCCGGTGAAATACAGCCAGCCGAGGATGTTGGTGGTGACGAACGCGAGCGCGACGGGAAAGCCGAGCCCCAGCATCGCGACGATCATGCCCAGCAACAGGGCGAGAGCCCAGTACCACTCCATCGCTAGGCGCTTTCCTTGACATCGCCGCGGAAGCCGTACATCGAATCGAAGCCCAACAAGAATCGAATGAATTCGACGGCAACGAGCAGGAAGCACGGTGGAATCGGCGCGAGCAGCGCCCACATCGGCATGTCGACGGCGCGCATGTCGATCTGCCGCTCGGCGATCGCCTCGATCAGCAGCAAGGTGGAATAGTAACTGACCGTCAGCGACGCGCCGACGCAGACCAGGTAGACGAATTTCGCCAATACGCGCTGCACCGCAACCGGCAGAAGCTGGGTAATCGCGTCGATGAAGACGTGTCCCTTGATGCGCGCGAGCCACGGCGCGGCCAACATGGTGAACCACAACAGGCCGTACTCCACCAGGACGCTCGAATAGAGCCACGGTTTGAGTCCGACGAGGCGGATCATCACGTCGCTGACGATAAGCACGAAGACGCCGAAGATGATGACGCCGGCCAGCGCCTTCAGCAGAAGGATGAATCGCAAGTAGACGGCGGCAATGCGGTCCACGAACGCGGGCGCTCCCAGAAGGCTTTTGATTGACGCGCAGTTTTTCTCCGCGCTTGTCTGCGACTATAGGCTCGCTTCTCGGGCTACGACAACACCAACGGGCCCGCAGTCGCGGCGGTTTTGCCTCGATTGGCGGAGACTTTTTGACGCGGCGGTCGAGGGTCGCGAATATGCCGTCGATACGAGACACTGCCCGCGGTGTCGCGGCTACGGCGCTCCGGAGCGTGGTCCGCCTTGCCAACGACGGCGGAAGCGCGACGGCGGCGCGACGACCTTGCAGCCCACGAGCCTGCCTTCAGCCGGTCGACTTGCGCCCCTTGGGCGATGGCCGCGCGATCGTGTCTCGATGCCCTACTCCTCCGCCGCGTAGGGCCGCGGCAATGGCCCGTGCGGCAGGTCGGGATGCGGGCGGCCGAAGTCGGGCGCGGGCGAATCCTGGCCGATCTCGACAATGCCGCGGCGGATCGCGCGCGTGCGGCTGAATTGCTCGAACAGCGTCGCTCCGTCGCCGCGGCGGATGGCGCGCGTCAGTGTGGCCAGGTCTTCGTTGAAGCGGCCGAGCATTTCGAGCACCGCGTCCTTGTTGGCGAGGAAGACGTCGCGCCACATGGTCGGATCGGAGGCGGCAATGCGGGTGAAGTCGCGGAAGCCGCCGGCCGAGAATTGCAGCACTTCCGACCGGGTCACTTGGCTCAACTCATCGGCGGTGCCGACGATGGTATAGGCGATGAGATGCGGCAGGTGGCTGGTGATGCCGAGCACCAGGTCGTGGTGCTCGGCCGACATGGTTTCGACATTGGCGCCGAGCATGCGCCAGAACGCGGCGAGCCGCGCAACCGCCGTTGGCTCGGCGCCTGGCGGTGGGGTGAGAATGCACCAGCGGTCGACGAACAGCTCGGCGAAGCCCGCGTCCGGTCCGGAGTTCTCGGTCCCGGCGACCGGATGGGCGGGCACGAAATGCACGCCGGCCGGGATATGGGGCGACATGTCCCGCAGTACCGCGCCTTTGACCGACCCGACGTCGGACACGGTCGCCCCGGGGGCGAGATGGGGGCCGATTTCCGCGGCGACCGCGCCGCACGCGCCGACCGGGATCGAGACGATGACGAGGTCGGCGCCTTCGGCCGCCGCCGCATTGGTCTCGACCACCTGGTCGGCGAGGCCAAGCTCAGCGACCCGGCGCCGCGTGGCCGGCGAGCGGGCGGTCGCCACGATGAAG
>JBAUOM010000501.1:0-2344 GCA_049579765.1 Xanthobacteraceae bacterium | reverse complement strand
ACCGTGAACAGCACGGCGGCATCCGCGGCCGGCAGCAAGAGGCCTTGCGCGCGTGCGACCGACCAAACGACTACGATGGTGAGCGCGTGGATGAGACATCCAAGGGCCAGGATTATTGCACTCCTCGGTCCCAGAAGAACCCGGCGCGCTGCCGCAGCCAACGTTGCCAACCAACGGGAATATCGCCAGCGAGCGAGGAGCGGCGCAAACTTCGGCGCCAGAGACAGGCCGAGCACGCCGGCGAGGAGCAGCCCGCCATACGCGACAAGCACGACGCCGCGATATCCGCCCAGCGCGGTGAGGCCGGACGGCAGCAGGAGAATGGCAAATCCCAGCGCGATCAGCAGGCCCACGCCAACCGCGCGATCGATCACCACGCTGATCACGGCGTTGCGCCAATCATAACCGCGCCGCGCCAGCAGCCAGGCGCGCACTCCGTCCCCCGCCACGCTCGGCAATACCTGAGCGAAGAATGTGCCGATGGCGGCCACCGCTATCACGACCGTGCGAGTAACGTCCTTACCGCGTGCAGCCAGCGCGTCGATGATGTTGCACCATCGCAGGCCCAAGAGCGGGATCTGTAGCGCCACCCCCAGCGTGGCGAATGCGGTCCAGCGGAAATCCAGCAGGGGAACGGCCGACAAGACCTGGCTCAAGTCGATCTGCCGCGAGAGATACCAGAAACAGGCCCCGGTCACGAGCAGCTTGGCTGCAAGAATTACAAGCTTCCTTTCGGCGCTGCCACTGCGCGACGGGCTCGTGCTCTCAAGATCACTCGCCACGCTCGTGCTCATTCAACTTTGCGTCCGATGGCTGGCATTCCGCCCGCAGCGCCAATCCGCTCACAGGCCTGGGCAAGCGCGCTCGGCAATGGTAATGGCCGAGGGCAACGGCAAGTTCAAGCATTGAATCGCCGAAACCACGGGGAGGCTGGCACCGATCAACTCGCAATCGCCGCGAAGCGCGACCGCAGCAGCTCAAGCGCTTCGCTGAGATCGGCGACCGCTTCGTGTGGTGGCATCACCCTCCCCCGCGTCCGACGCGTTCCGAGCAGAATCCGTAAACCCAGGCCCGCCGCGGCGCCGGCTTCGATATCGCTCATCTTGTCGCCCAGGATCGCGCAACGGGCAGGATCAAGCTCAAGGTCCGACACGGCCTGCGAGATCATGCCCGGATTGGGCTTGCGCCAGGGATGATCGCGACGGTACTCGCCGATGCCGTGCAGCGGGTGGTAGGGGCAATGATAGACGCGTGAGATCGCTGCGTTTTCTGCCTCGAAGCAATCGCACATCCAACGCGTCAAATCCGCATAGGCGCTTTCATCGAAATAGCCTCGGCCGATGCCGGACTGGTTGGTGACGACGACGAGCGGCCGCCGCAGCTCATTTGTCCAGAAACGCGCCAACTGAAAGATTCCGGGGACGAACTCGAACTGGTCCGGCCGATGGATGTAGCCACGGTCCACATTGATCACGCCGTCGCGGTCGAGAAAGAGAGCGCTGCCGTGCACGAATGCCCCCAGCTCGATTTCCGCTGCCGCGATCGGCGGTACCGTGTTGCGGCCTCGCATGCCCGGCGGCACGGGCCGGCACCGACGCGAAACAATGTAGCGTAGCGTCATGGGGGCACCGATTGGCCGACGTTCACAGGTCCCGAAGCCTGGGCAAAGCTCGATCGCGATTTGAAATCACGCGTTGTTCGGTGTGCGGCCATGCAATGGCAAGATCCGGGTCGTCCCAACGCACCCCGCGCGCGGCCTCGGGAACATGGCGTTCGGAGATGTGATAACGCACTTCGGCATTATCGGTCAGGGTTTGAAAGCCGTGGGCGAAGCCGGCGGGGATGTACAGGGTCGATCGATTGTCGTCGCTGAGTTCCACGCCGACCCACTCGCCGCGCGACTGCGATCCCTGCCGCACATCCACCGCCACGTCAAAGACCGCCCCCCGCGTGCACGACACCAGCTTGATCTCTTCATGCGGCGCGACCTGGAAATGAAGGCCCCGCAGCGTGCCGCGGCGGCTGTTGAAGGATGTGCTCCATTGTGGATAATCCGCGCAGAGTCCCCGTGCCCGGAAGCTGTCGGCGCAGAATAAACGGGAGAAGAAGCCCCGTTCGTCTTCCATCCGCTCGAGCTCTATGAGAAAAAGCCCGGGGATGTCCAAAGGCCTGAATAGCATCGCGGGTGACTAGGCCCCATGCAGGGGTAAATGGCTCGATGGCAAAGGCGCGCTGGAGGTTCTTACCAGAGCTTCTCCGGCGTTCCCAGCGCGGGTGAAACCAGCCATTCGCGCGTGGCTGACCACAGCCAAGCTGCGAGGACATCAGCAATATTGCCCGGAAC
>JBAUOM010000500.1:0-16379 GCA_049579765.1 Xanthobacteraceae bacterium | reverse complement strand
ACGCAGCACCGCGATCACGTCGGCGACCTGGGTCACGACGGTCGCACCCTGCTTGATGAGGTCGTTGCTGCCTTCCGCGCGCGGATCGAGCGGCGAGCCTGGCACCGCGAACACTTCGCGCCCCTGTTCGAGTGCACAGCGGGCGGTGATCAGCGAGCCCGAGCGCGTCGCCGCTTCTACCACGACGATGCCGGCGGCGAGCCCGGAAATGAGCCGGTTGCGGCGCGGAAAATCGCGAGCGCGCGGCTCCCAGCCGAGCGGCATTTCGGACACCAAGGCACCGTCCGTCGGGATGGCCTCGGCGAGGTCGGCGTGTTCGGGCGGATAGATGCGGTCGTGTCCGCCGGCGAGCACCGCGATGGTTCCGCTGGCGAGGCTCCCGCGATGAGCGGCGGCGTCGATGCCGCGAGCCAGCCCCGAGACCACTGCGAAGCCGGCGGCGCCGAGGTCCCGCGCCAAGCGCTCGGCGAAACGCATGCCCGCCGCCGACGCATTGCGCGCCCCGACGATGGCGACCATGGGCAAGTCGAGCACGGCCATGTTGCCGCGCACCGCAAGGAGCGGCGGAGCGTCGTCGATCATCCGCAGTCGATGCGGATAATCCGGCTCGCCCAGCGCGATCAAGCGCACACCGAACGACTTTGCCGCTTCGAGCTCACGCTCGGCATTCCGGCGTGACTGGACGCGCGCGGGGCCCCTTGCGCCGCCGCGACGGGCGAGATCCGGCAAGGCCGCCAGCGCCGCGCGGGCGTCGCCGCAGTGATTGACGAGGGCACGGAAGGTGCGCGGGCCGACATGGTCGCTGCGAATGAGGCGCAGCCAATCGATCCGCTGCTCGTCGCTGAGCCGGAGGCCCTGATCCACGGGAATTCCTCCCTGTTGGCTACCAAAGGGGCCTATGAGAACAAAACATGTACAGAAGTCAACCGGGCCCGGCCATTTGTACGGCCAGGCTGTCCGACGGGCCTGGTCCGATTGGTACGGGCTACGCCGGGCGTCGCCCGAGCTACCACCAGCGTGACGCCGGAATCGCTCCGGCACGCGACCCGCGATGACGCCGGCGACGGTCAGCTGCAGACGGGACGCGACAACATCGCTGTCCACGCATCAGCGGGTGCTGCGACGCCGGCGTCGGCGTCATCGCGCCGAGCATCGGAGGCACGGCTTCCGGCAACGCAACCTCAAGCATCCGATGCTGTCATCCGTGCAATAAATTCATGCCGGTTCGAAAATTCAGGTCCCGATGATTCCGATCCCTGGTTGCCGGGCGTCGGCATCGCCAGCGGATGCCGGGCGCTAGTTACGTCCGCTCCGGCGTCGGTTTGCCGATCTTGCCCTCGGTGCCCTCGATCAGCCGCGCAATGTTGCCGCGATGCATGATCCACAGCAGTACGGTAAGGAGCGCGAACAGCACTGCCTGCGGTCGCGCGCCGAGCGACCACAGCGCGAACGGGGTTGCGGCGCTGGCGATGAGCGCGGCGACCGAGGAGTAGCGGGTCAGCGCCGCGACCGTGAGCCAGACCAGGCAGAAGCCGACCGCAACCGGCCAGGCCAATGCCAGCAGGATGCCGAGATAGGTAGCGACGCCTTTGCCGCCCTTGAAGCCCAGCCAGACCGGAAAGAGGTGCCCGAGGAAGGCGCCGAGCGCGGCAGGGATGGCGAGCTCGTCCGCGAAGTAGAGATATTCACGGCCGTAGTATGCGTAAACCGCGAGCACGGCGACCGCGCCCTTGAGCGCGTCGCCGAGCAGGGTTGCCGCTGCGAGTCCCTTGCGGCCGGTGCGCAGCACATTGGTCGCGCCGATATTGCCCGAACCGATGGTGCGGATGTCTTGCGTCCCGGCGAGCCGCGTCACGATCAGCCCGAACGGGATTGAGCCGCAGAAATAACCGAACGCGAGCGCCGCAACGTAAGCGGGCAGGAGCGACGCGTTGAACGGATGCAGCATCGATGTTCCCCGGCCCGCCTTACGGCGAGCACTCGCATCATCATCTCGGCAGGCATGCGGCGCAATGCGGCACGGGGCGCACGCGAAATGCGATTTCTATCTGGCTCGCGTTACCCGAATCACCGATATTCCGTGCTTAAATGACAAATTGCGCCTGCCAACTGACCGGTGCCGAGCGGCGGGCGGTCACTGGCGTGTTGACGCGATGGGTAGCGCCCTACCGCTCCAGTCTTCTCCAATTGTTATTGCTGACGAGCAATGGCTGGACTGCACCCCGCGGCGTTTGGTCGCCCTGAAGCGGCGGTGAGGTGCGCCGGATGCTCCCGGCCCCAGTTCGCCGGTCGCGGCGCCCTACACGTATTCGTAGACGGTGCGGCCGGCGACGACGGTGCGTACGACGCGCCCCTGCAGCCGTGCCTCGTCGAACGGCGTGTTCTTGCATTTCGACTTGAGCTCGAGGGGGTCGAGCACCCATGGTGCGTCGAGATCGAGCACGATCACGTCCGCCGGGCTTCCCTGCCGCAGCGTGCCGCCCGCCAGCCCCAGGATTTTCGCCGGCGTGCTCGACATCGCCTTGAGCAGGGTCATGAGCGGCAGCTCGCCCGAATGGACGAGGCGCAGCCCCGCGGTCAGCATGGTCTCGAGCCCGATGGCGCCGGCACTGGCTTCGGCGAAGGGCAGGCGCTTTCCTTCCACGTCCTGCGGATTGTGATCGGACATCACGACGTCGATCAGCCCAGCGGCCAGCGCCGCCACCAGCGCGGCGCGGTCTGCTTCAGCGCGCAAGGGCGGGCTCACCTTGAGAAAGGTACGGTAGGGCCCGATGTCGAGTTCGTTGAGCGTGAGATGGTTGATGGAGGCGGAGGCGGTCACCGCCAGGCCCTGCTCCTTGGCGCGCGCGAGCACGTCGAGTGCCTCGCCGCAGGTCAGCGAGGCCGCGTGATAGCGACCTTCGGCCAGCGCGACGAGCCGCATGTCACGCTCGAGCATGATGGTTTCGGCCGCCGTCGGCACACCGGCGAGCCCGAGCCGCGCAGCGAACTCGCCTTCGTTCATCACGCCTTCGCCGACGAGGTCGGGATCCTCGGTGTGATGGACGATGAGAGCGTCGAAATCGCGCGCATAGGTCAGCGCACGGCACATGACCTGCGCATTGGTCACGCTTCTGGCGCCGTCGGTGAACGCGACGGCGCCCGCGGCCTTGAGCCGGCCGATCTCGGCCATTTCGTCCCCTCGCAGCCCCTTGGTCAGCGCCGCCATCAGCTGCACGTGGACGATCGAGGTGTCGCGCGCCCGCCGCAGCACGAAATCGACGATCGCGGGATCGTCGATCACCGGCGAGGTGTCGGGCTGGCAGACGATGGTGGTGACGCCGCCGGCGGCGGCGGCCTGGCTCGCCGAGGCGATGGTCTCGCGATATTCCGCGCCGGGCTCGCCGACGAAGGCACGCATGTCGACGAGGCCGGGCACGACCAGCTTGCCCCTGCAGTCGATGATCTCGGTGCCCTCGGGCACGCCGGCCGCGCCGATGCCGCGCTTGGCCTCGCGGATTACCCCGTCGGCGATCAGGAGATCGCCTGCGATGTCGAGATCGCGCGAAGGGTCGAGGATGCGCGCATTGGCGAGCAGGATCGGGCGCCGCTCGGTGATCATGGCTTGGGGCCGCATTCGGCCGTGGGGAATGCAGCGAGAGCCTCACGCATTCGGCAGGTTCCGCGACAGCGCCTCGAGCACCGCCATGCGCACGGCGACCCCCATCTCCACCTGCTCGCGGATCAGCGACTGGGCGCCGTCGGCCACCGCGGTGTCGATCTCGACGCCGCGGTTCATCGGGCCCGGATGCATGACCAGCGCGTCCGGCTTGGCATAGGCGAGCTTCTTCTGGTCGAGCCCGAAATAATGGAAGTATTCCTGCGTCGAGGGCACGAAAGAGCCGTTCATGCGTTCGCGCTGCAGGCGCAGCATCATGACGATATCGGCGTCGCGCAGGCCCTCGCGCATGTCGCGCGCGGCCTCGACCCCGAAGCGCTCGATGCCGCGCGGCAGCAGCGTGGACGGTGCGACCACGCGCACCCGCGCGCCGAGCGCGTTGAGCAGGATGATGTTCGAGCGCGCGACGCGCGAGTGCAGGATGTCACCGCAGATCGCGACGATCAGGCGCTCGATGCGGCCCTTGTTGCGGCGGATGGTGAGCGCATCGAGCAGCGCCTGGGTAGGATGCTCGTGCGCGCCGTCGCCGGCGTTGATTACCGAGCAGTCGACCTTGCGCGCCAGCAGCTCGACCGCGCCCGAGGCGTGGTGGCGCACCACGATGATGTCCGGATGCATGGCGTTGAGCGTGACCGCGGTATCGATCAGCGTTTCGCCTTTGCGCATGGAGGAGGAAGCGACCGACATGTTCATGACGTCGGCGCCCAGCCGCTTGCCGGCGAGCTCGAAGGAGGCCTGGGTGCGGGTCGAGGCCTCGAAGAACAGATTGATGAGGGTTCGCCCGCGTAGCGAGGCCTGCTTCTTCTCGATCTGGCGATTGAGCGCCACGAATTCCTCGGCGAGGTCGAGCAGCCCCAGAATCTCCTCGCGCGAGATTCCTTCGATCCCCAGCAGATGGCGCTGGCCGAGGACGAAGGTGGACTTTTGGGCGATGTTCATTAAAGCGGTGTCTATAGGCCCGGCGCCGGTTGCCCGCAAGGGAGCGGCCGGCGGACCGGCGCAAGCAGCTGTGGATGTCTCTCGGCAGCGAGCGCGCTGACCGGGAGGTTGACCGGTTCGCTTGGACCGGCGGCACGGTCACTCGATCTTGATGCCGGCATCGCGCACGACTTTGCTCCACTTCTCGATGTCGGCCTTGATCTGTGCGGCAAACTCCTCCGGCGTGCTCCCCACCGCCGAGAAGCCGAGCGCCGCCAACCTTTGTTGCATCTCGGGCAGCGCCACGATCCGCGCCAACTGACCGGACAGCAGCTCCACGACGGCCCTCGGGGTCGCGGCCGGTGCCACCAAGCCGATAATCAATTCGGTTTCCTGGTCGTCGAGGCCGCTTTCCGCCATCGTCGGAACGTCGGGAACGATCGGAGATCTTTTGGGGCTGGTCACAGCCAACGCGCGCAGGGTGCCTTCCCGGATGTGCGGAACCGCGGAAGGCAACCCGATATAGGCCACCAGCGTATGGCCGGCCACGGTCGAGGCGAGGATGGGAGCTGCGCCCGAAAAGGGAACCCGGACGATCGGCAGGTGCAGCCCGAGATGGAAGAGCCTCTCGCTCGTGAGCAGGTTTTGACCGAGTCCCATGGACGCGAAGCTGTATTTCTCGGGATCGGCGCGCGCGAGCTCGATGAACTCGCGCAAGGTCTTCGCCGGCACCGACGGATGCACCAGCAGCACCGAGGGCGACGCCGAGGCGAGACCGACCGGCGCAAAGCTCCTGATCGGGTCGTACTGAATCTTCGAGGAAATCGTGGATGTGACCGCGAGGTCGTTCGTTACGAACAGGAGCGTGTGCCCGTCTGCCGGGGCGCCCGCGACCAGAGCCGCTCCCCGTGCGCCGCTCGCTCCGCTGAGGTTTTCGACATAGAACTGATGACCGAATGCCTCCGAGAATTTTTGTGCGCAGAGACGCGCGATGATGTCGGTCGGACCGCCGGGCGGGTAGGGCACGACGATGCGCACGTTCCCGCTCGGATAGGTTTGGGCGTGGCCCGCGCCCGTGATCAGAAGTGCGGCGAGACACGCGACGGCTCGAAGGACGCTCATGATTCCTCCCTGCTTTTTGCGAGTTGACGGCTATTCTGCTTGATCGTGCCGATATGGTCGAGCGCCGCTGCGCAGCAACTATGCTAGGATTCCGCAGTAGCCAGGAGTCGTCCCATGGCCGATCAGCCGCGCTCCGCGAGGCCCGACATGGCCAACCAGTCGCCGCCCTATACGGACGTCGATCTCTACGCGAGCGACCAGCCGCTGCGCAGCGCCGTCGCGGGCAACGGCGGCGAGGGCGAAGCGGCCGCGCTCGCCGCGTTCGGAAAACACTGGGGCACGGCCGAGATGTTCGATCTCGCACGCCAGGCCAATGACAATCCGCCCACGCTGAGAGCCTTCGACGGCAAGGGCTTCCGCCGCGACATCGTCGAGTTCCACCCGGCCTATCATCACTTCATGGTCGAGAGCGTGGCTGCCGGCCTGGCGGCCTCGACGTGGCGCGGCGATGCGACGCCCGCACCCGCGCCGGCGCAGGTCACGCGGGCGGCGCGTTTCTACATGGCGGCGCAGATCGAGACCGGCCACCTCTGCCCGATCACCATGACGCGGGCGGCGGTGGCGGCACTGGCGGCCGAGCCGGCGCTCGCCGCCCGGCTGATGCCCAAGATCATGTCGCGTTCCTACGATCCGCGTTTCCGCCCGTGGTGGGAGAAGACCGGCATCACGCTCGGCATGGGCATGACGGAGCGCCAGGGCGGCACCGACGTGCGCACCAACACGACGCGCGCCGAACCGGCCGACGAGGGTTACGCCGTCACCGGCCAGAAATGGTTCATGTCCGCGCCCATGTGCGACGGGTTCCTGGTGCTGGCGCAGGCGCAGGGCGGGCTCACCTGTTTCTTCATGCCGCGCTTTCGACCGGATGGATCGGTCAATGCGCTTCGCTTCCAGCGCCTCAAGGACAAGCTCGGCAACCGCTCGAATGCATCCTCCGAGGTCGAGTTCGCCGAGGCGTTCGCTTGTCGCGTGGACGAGGAGGGCAGGGGCGTGCGAACCATCATCAACATGGTGCAGCTCACGCGGCTCGATTGTGCCATCGCCTCCGCCGGCATCATGCGCATGGCGCTCGCGCAGGCGATCCATCACGCGCGCCACCGCACTGTGTTCCAGAAGCCTCTCGCCGACCAGCCGCTGATGCGCTCTGTGCTCGCCGACATGGCGCTCGATGCGGAAGCCGCGGCCGCGCTGGTCATGCGGCTCGCCCGCTCGTTCGACCTCGCCGCCGGCGACGGACGGGAGGCGGCGCGGGCGCGCCTGCTCACGCCGGCGGTGAAATATTGGGTATGCAAGACCGCGCCGCTCTTCATCGACGAGGCCATGGAGTGCCTCGGCGGCAACGGCTATGTGGAGGAGAGCATACTGCCGCGGCTCTACCGCGAGGCGCCGGTCAACGCGATCTGGGAGGGCTCGGGCAACGTGATGTGCCTCGATGTGTTGCGCGCGCTCGCTCACGAGGGCGACGCGGCGCATGTCGTGCTCGATGCGCTCGCCTCCGAAGCCGGCGATCTGCCGGGGGCACGCACGACCGCGGAGTTCGTCGCGGCTGCATTGTCGGCGGACGATGCGCAGGCGCGGGGGCGCGCTGCGGTCGGTCGCCTTGCATTGCTGGCGGCCGCGACCGCGTTGCGCCGGACGTCGGCGCCGGAGGTCGCGGAGCTTTTTGCGCGCACGCGGCTCGCCGACGGCCACGGGGCGATGTACGGCAGCACGTCGGTGCTGGCTCCGGCGGATACGCGCCTCGTCCTCGAGCGTGCGCTGCCATCGGCGTAGTCCCCGCCGTTCCAGCCGAGACCACGTCAGCGTGGCCGGTGCGGTTCACACACTTTTGTGAAGGAGGATTTACCGCACCGCAGCACGAGCGCCGGAACTGACGCTGGCGACGGCGTGTTGAGTGGCCGCGGCTGGGACCCACGCAAAAAAAGGAGCCAGCAATGGCGAATATGTTCAGGACAGCGGTGATCGGATGCGGGCTAGCCGGAGTACTGGCAGTCGCGTCAGCGGTGCCGTCGTCGGCGCAGGTCGTCGTCGAACCCTCCTACGGTGCGCATGCCTATGCCCCGAGATACGGCTATCGCTCCTGGGATTATCCGGCCGGATATGACACCGGCGGCGTGCCGTACTCCTACCGCGATCTCGGCTGGCAGCCCGGATGGCCCGGCAGCGCCCCGGCCAATCCCTGCTATCCCACCCAGCGCATGCAGAACCGCTGCTAGCCGGTGCGAATCGGCTAGGGCAATGGCCGTACTGTGTCGCCCGCGGGGTCGATGATGATCGACCCGCGGGTGACCTTTCTCGCAGCTCCCACAGCGCGCGCTTGCGGGATCAATCCGGCAGGGCGGATCCGTCGCTGCCGGCGCGACCTCAGCGCGGCCCGGTGTCGCGCGCGAGGCGGTCGAGCGCACCCTGCAAGATGAAAGCTGCGGCGTGTTGATCGATCACGGCGGCGCGCCGCGCGCGCGGTGCGTCGGCAGCGATCAGCTCGCGCTCGACCGCGACGGTTGAAAGGCGCTCGTCCCACAGCGCGATTGGGAGGGTTGTCAGCCGCGCGAGGTTGCGGGCGAAGGCGCGGGTCGATTGCGCGCGCGGACCCTCGCTTCCGTCCATATTGACGGGCAGGCCGAGCACGAATCCGGCCGCCTTGCGCTCGTCGGCGAATGCGAGCAGGCGCGCAGCGTCGTTGGTAAAATTTTTGCGCGCGATGGTGTCCACGCCGGTCGCGAGCCGGCGGTCGGGATCGCTCGAGGCGACGCCGATCGTCTTGGTGCCGAGGTCGATCCCGATCAGCGCACCGCGCGCTGGCAGGTGGGCCGCGATTTCGGCGAGCGGGAGAACCATAGCCGGCATCGACCCTGGGTATCACGCGCCGCCTCCGGCGGCCAACCTCGCATCCCCGAGCCGCCGACGTGCGGCGCCAGCACGGGTGCGGCCGCGGCTATGCCGCGGCGTGGCGTTGGGCGTGGCGGCCTTCGGCAATCTCCTCGATGAGCTTCGCGCAAAAGGCGTCGAGATCACTGGGCTGGCGCGAGGTTATGATGCCTTGGTCGGTCACGACGGGAGCATCCTCCCACTTGGCGCCGGCATTGATCACGTCGGTCTTGATCGAGCGGTACGAGGTGGCCTTGCGGCCCTTGATGGTGCCGGTCTCGATCAGCAACCAGGGCGCATGGCAAATCGCCGCCACCACTTTTTTCTGATCGAAGAACGCGCGGATGAATTGCAGCGCCTTGTCGTTGATGCGCAGCAGGTCGGGATTGATCTGCCCGCCCGGCAGCACGATGGCGTCGTAGTCAGCGGCCGACACCTCGATGAGACTGCGGTCGACCTTGACCGGACGACCCCAGTCCTTCACCTCCCAACCCTTGATCTCGCCCTTCTCGGGCGACACGACGTGGACGGTGGCGCCTGCGTCTCTCAGCTTTTTCAGCGGAACCTCGAGCTCGGCCTGCTCGAAGCCGTGGGTTGCAAGGATCGCCACGCGTTTGCCGGAAATCTTCATCTTCGCCTCCATTGCGGCCCCGCAGCCGTTGACGTAACGGGCAGCCGGAGGCGAATGTTCCTGAGCAATGCAGGATCACTCTCCCCACGCGGAGAGGCGGGGTCCGTGCAAAAAAATGGCGCCGGGCGTTGACGCCAGGCGCGACCTTACCGGCCCTACTCAGGAGCGGCGGCCGACCCGTCAGGTGGATGGCGGCGGCGCGAAGAAACACCGGCGCGAACCGTCCGGACGCTTGCAGCGCCAGAATTCACCGTCCGGCGATGGCTGGGCTTCGCTGAACGGAATGGCCTCGTATTGCTGAGGACCGACGCCGGCGAGCGGACCGTGGATGATCACGTAACCCTCGCCGGTCATCATGATCTGCTCCTTCGGGACCACGAAGCAATCGCCTTCCCCGCAACACCATTCGCCGGCCGCGTTGCGGTGGCCGCCGCGCGAAATCCAGCTGTCGTGGGCTGAGGTATTCGGAACGACGACCGCGAGCATGGCAAAGACGAGCGCGAGCCGGGCAAGGCTTCGGAACATGGGTACATTCCCTTTCGTTGTCCCGGCGCGGCGATCAATCTACGGTACGCACTCTCCTTGGCTTCCGGTTGCGCCGGTTGCAGGTACCAGGACCTGCACGCGGTCTCGTGAATCAGTGAGTTCGGCGGGCCGCGCCGCCCGTCATGCCGGGCGAATCAACCCCTTGATTTGGAATTATAAACCACACGCTGGCAGAGCGCACATCTAAGAATATTGCATTGCACCATTGCGCGGCGGAATTAGGGCGATAGGGGCCACGGTAGGCAAGCACCAGCACGGTTTGGGAGATTTGCGGGCCTGCCCATGCGGCGCCCGCTTGCAGCGGGGCGAAATGATCCGCCTTGCCGGCACTTGCTGTAAGATGGGCCAGAAATCGAGGGAGGACGAGATGCGGCTGACGCTGCTGGGTGTCGCGATGGCGCTGATCGCTGCGGGTGCTCCGCGCGGCGCCGCAGCGGCGGAGATCAAGGTGCTGACCGCCGGAGCTTTCAAGCAGGTGCTGCTGGCGCTCATTCCCGATTTCGAGAAGCAGACCGGCCATAAGGTGACGCTCGACGACGCCACGGTCGGCGCGCTGACCAAGCGAATCGAGGCGGGCGAGGCCTTCGACCTCGCCGTGCTCACACCCGCGGCGGTCAACAACCTGACCGACAAGGGCAAGTTCGCCGCTGGCAGCCGGGTGAATCTCGCGCGGGTCGGGGTCGGGGTCGTGGTCAGGGACGGCACGCCGAAGCCGGACGTCAGCTCGGTCGAGGCGTTCAAGCGCGCGTTGCTCGCGGCCCAGTCGGTCGCTTATATCGATCCCGCAGCGGGAGGCTCGAGCGGCATCTACGTCGCCGGCCTGCTCGACCGGCTCGGGGTCGCCGCCGAGGTGAAGCCCAAGGCCAAATTGATCCCGGGCGGGGCGGTGGCGGAGCACGTCGCCAGAGGCGAGGCCGAGCTCGGTATTCACCAGATCAGCGAAATCCTGCCGGTGAAAGGGGTCGTACTGGTCGGACCGCTGCCGGCGGAAATCCAGAACTACACCGTCTACGCGGCCGGCATCGGCGCCAATGCCAAGGCTGCCGACGCGGCCAAAGCGCTCATCGCGGCGCTCTCGGGTCCCGCCGCCGCCGATGTGCTCAAGTCGAAAGGCATGGCACCGGCCGGGTCCTGACGGGCACTCGGAGCACGCCATGACCGTCAGGGCACTGTTCTTCGATGTCTTCGGCACGTTGGTCGACTGGCGCGGGGGCGTCGCGCGCGAAGCGGAAACCGCTCTTGCGCCGAGCGGTCACAGGCTCGACTGGTTGGCCTTCGCCGATGCGTGGCGCGACCAATACCAGCCCGCGATGGAAGAGGTGCGCACCGGCCGTATTCCATTCTGCAAGCTCGACGTGCTGCACCGGCACAATCTGGATCGCATCCTGCCGCGGTTCGGCATTTCCAATCTTTCGGACGACGTCGCGCGCGAGCTGAACCTGGCATGGCACCGGCTCGACGGATGGCCGGACTCCGCGCCCGGCCTCGCGCGCCTGCGACGGCGCTGCCTGCTCGCGCCGGTGTCGAACGGCAACATTTCTCTGATGGTCGATCTCGCGCGCCGCAATGATTTTCCCTGGGACGCGATCCTGGGGGCGGAAACCGCGGGCGACTACAAGCCCAAGCCGCGCGTCTATCTCGCCGCCTGCGCGGCGCTCGATATGCCGCCCGCCGACTGCATGATGGTCGCGGCCCACACCAGGGATCTCGTCGCTGCTGCCAAATGCGGGTTGCGCACGGCGCACATCGCGCGCCCGAACGAGCGCGGTCCGGGCACCGGCGAGGCCGCTCCGGAAGCGCCGGTGGATATTGCGGCGAAGAGCCTGGAAGATCTGGCCGCCCAGCTCGGCGCATGAGGTCGCCGGCGATCGTCGTCGCCGCGCTCGGCGTCGCTCAGATCCTGGGGTGGGGCAGTTCGTTCTATTTTCCCGCCGTGCTGGCCGAGCCGATCGTCGCGGAAACCGGCTGGTCGCTGGGCTGGGTCATCGGCGGCGTGTCCGTCGGGCTCCTCGTCGCCGGGCTGATTGCCCCGCGGGTGGGAACCATCATCGATCGCAAGGGCGGCCGGCCGGTGCTCGCGATGAGCTCGTTGCTTTACGCAGCCGGCCTCGCCGGCATCGGGCTCGCTCCGGTGCTGCCGGTCTATCTCATGGCCTGGGTCGTGCTCGGTGCCGGGATGGGAACCGGGCTCTACGATGCGGTGTTTGCGGCACTCGGCAAGCTTTACGGCAAGGAGGCACGCACGCCGATCACCAACCTCACGCTGTTCGGCGGTTTCGCCAGCACGGTATGCTGGCCGCTGAGCGCGTTTCTCGCCGAGACGGTCGGCTGGCGTGGCGCCTGCTTCGTCTATGCCGCTCTGCATCTTGTCGTGGCGTTGCCGCTGCAGATGGCAGTAATGCCGAAATTGTCGGCGCTGCCGCCGCGCCAAGCTCTCGCGGGGGTGGCGGCGACCGAGCTGCCGCGCGCGGGCGCACCGCCGCACGAATCCCTGACGTTCGTGTTGCTCGCGCTGGTGTTGACCATCTCCGCCGGCATCGGATCGATCGTGGTGGTGCATCTCTTGATCTTCCTGCAGGCAAGCGGGGCCTCGTTCGCCGAGGCGGTGGCGCTCGGCACGCTGTTCGGCCCGGCACAGGTCGGCGCGCGCGCGATCGAGCGCATTTTCGGCGAGCGCTACCATCCGATCTGGACCCTGGTCGCAGCCTGCGCGTTGATGGCGGGCGGGCTCGCTCTTCTGCTTGCGGCCCTTCCCATCCTCTCCATCGCGGTCGTGATCTATGCGGCCGGTTACGGCATCATGTGGATCGCGCGCGGTACGCTGCCGCTGGCGCTGTTCGGTCCTGACCGCTACGCCAGCCTCATGGGACGGCTGGCGTTGCCCAGTCTGGTCGTGCAGGCGCTCGCGCCTTCCGCGGGTGCGCTCATGGTCGAGCATTCCGGGGCAATTGCGACCGTGGCGACGCTGACCGGATTCGCCGCCGCGAATACGCTGCTGGTGGCAATCCTATGGGCGACGCATCGGCGAAACGAGCAGCGGATCTAATTCGATGTCTGGATGCCCGCGGCGTTGATCACCTTGCCCCACTTGATGATTTCGTCTCTCACGCGTTGGGCGAAGGCTTCCGGCGTGCTTCCCACCGGGTCGGCGCCTTCGCGCGACATGCGCGCGCGGATTGCGGGCTGGCCCAGCATGCGGACGAGCTCGCCATTGATCTTGGCGACGACGTCGCTCGGGGTGCCCGCCGGAGCGAACGCGCCCTGCCAGGAGCTGATCTCGTAGCCCGGAAAGCCCTGCTCGGCGATGGTCGGCACGTCGGGAAGATAAGGCAACCGGGTCTCGGTGGTGACCGCGAGCGCGCGCAAGGTGCCGGCCCGGACATGCTGCAGCGCCGCCGGCACCAGCGCGAAGTAGATCTTCACGTGGGCGCCCAAGAGCGCGTTCATGGCCTCGGCATTGCCCTTGTACGGGACGTGGACGAGATCGACGCCGGCGGCGGACTTGAACATTTCGGCAGCGAGATGCGGCGAGGTGCCGGCTCCCGAGGAGGCGTAGTCCAGTGCCCGCGGCCTCGCTTTCGCCAGCGCGATGAACTCCTTCAGGTTCGTCGCCGGCAGCGAGTCATGCACGACCAGCATCAACGGAAGCGAGGCGAGCTCCGTGATCGGCGCAAAGTCGTTGACCGGATCATAAGGCAGCTTCTGCAGGCCGGCGGTGATCGCGAAGGCGATGGTGGTGACGAGCAGGGTGTAACCGTCAGGCGCGGCCTTGGCGACGACATTGGTTCCGATCGTGCTGCCGCCGCCCGGGCGATTGTTGACAACCACCGTCTGGCCCCAGCTCTCGCCGAAACGCTGCGCCACGAGCCGGGCGATGTTGTCGGTGGTGCCGCCGGCGACGAACGGAACGACGAGCTCGATCGGCCTTCTCGGATAGTCCTGCGCGTCGGCCGGCGAGGTCGCGGCCAGCGCGCCGGCAAGCATGCAGGCACCCCGTGCGAACAAGCCGATCATTCATCCTCCCGGGCACTCGACCGCGTTGCAACGACAGGCGCATGATCCGGATCGCGGCCGCGTCGCGACCGCGAGGCTCTCAATAGGGTCGCACCGTCCCCTTGACGGTGGTGCGCAGCATCAGCCGGCGCTCGCTCGAGGGGAAATCGGTGCGCGCGTGCGACGAGCAGCGGTTGTCCCACAACAGCAGGTCGCCCACGCGCCAGATGTGCTCGTAGACGAAATCCCGCTTCTCGGCATGGTCGAACACGGCCGCGAGCAGCGGCTCGCTCTCGGCCGGCGGCATGTCGACGATGCCGACCGTCATCAGCCGGTTGACGTAGACCGCCTTGCGGCCGGTGTCCTCGTGGGTGCGAAACACCGGATGCGTGCACTCGGCGAAGGCGACGGTGCCGCGGCTGTCGCCCCGCTGCGTCGATCCGTAGTTGTAATGGTGCATGGCGTTGCGGCCCTCGAGCCGGCCGCGGACCGATGGATCGAGCGTGTCGTAGGCGGCATAGCCGCTTGCGAACAGCGTGTTGCCGCCGGCGGATGGAATCTCGACCGAGTAGAGCAGTGTCGCCTTGCTCGGCACTTCGGCGTGGATCATGTCGTGGTGGAACATCATCTCGCCGTCCGGCAGCGCGCCGATCGGTTCGCCGTTCTCGCGGATATTGGAGATCAGCATGATGCCGGGCAGCAGGCGGGAATAGCCCTTGGGGAAATATTTGGCCGGGCGGGATATCTCACCGAGCTCGCCGAAATAGCCGGTCACGCGGATCAGGTCTTCCTGCGACAGGTTCTGGTCGGGAAAGACGATGACGAGATGATCGAGCCAGGCTTGGTAGACGGCGGCCACCACCTCGTCATCGGGCCGTTCCCGCAGGTCGAGCCCGCGAATTTCCGCTCCGATATGTTCCGTCAGCGGAATGACATCGAAGCGTGTTCGCGTCAGGGTAGTCATGGCGTCTCCTCCGCGGCTGTGCAGGGCTGCCGAGCTCGGCCCCGGTATTTCCCGTCGTCGTCGCCGCGACGGCGGGTCGCGCCGCGCCGGTCGGACCAAATCGGTCTCACTCCGCGGGCACCGCCGCGGTCGCATGGTGCGCGAGCTTGCCGTGCTCGACTTCACCGCTGTCCAGGGCGGCGAGGATTTTCTCAACCAGGTCGCGCGCGGACTCCGCGCTCAACTCCACGGCGACCCGCTCGCGCCCGCCCGCCGCCTCGTTGATGAAGTCGATACCGAGCGCGTGGTCGAGCGGCGCATGGAAGGGGTGATCGTAGTAGACATTGGCGGTGTCGATCCGCATCCAACCATTGGGGCCCTTGGCGCTGCCGAAGAGCTTGGCCTTCTCGACGATGTAAGAGCACATGATGATTGCCTCCGAGAGAACTTGCGTGAAACAAGAACTGGGTTCAGGCGGCGCGGGCGGCCGCCGGCGCGGCGAGATGCTGGTGGAAGAACGCGAAGACCTTGCTCCAGCCGTCGAGCGCCTGCTCCGCCCGATAGGCGGGACGCGACGCGTTGAAGAAGGCGTGGCCGGCGCCGTCGTAGCGGTGGAACTCGTGGCTCTTGCCGAGTTTCTTGAGTAGCGCTTCGGTCCGGTTTACCTGATCGCGGTTGGGGTTCTCGTCGTCGTTGCCGAACAGGCCGAGCAGGGGACAGCGCATCTTCTCCGTGAGATCTATCGGCGCTACCGGCCGCTTGGCATTGAGCTGCTTGGGGTCGTCGACGATGACATTGCCGCCCCAGCAATCGACTACCGCATCGATGCCGGCGAGCGAGCAGGCCGCCAGATAAGCGTGGCGCCCGCCCGAGCAGAAGCCGATCACGCCGACTTTGCCGGTGGCATAGGGCTGCGCGCGCAGAAATTCCATGGCACCGGCGACGTCGCCCATCACCTGCGCGTCCGCGACACCGCCGGCCGCGCGCACGCGCGCGCCGACGTCGTCGGGGCTGCCGGGCCCTTCGCGAAAGTAAAGGTGGGGGGAAATCGTCGCCAATCCGTGATGGGCGAGCTTGCGCGTTGCCTCTTTGATCCATTCGTCCCAGCCGGGCATGTGATGGATGAGGACCACGCCGGGCCATGGCCCGGCGCCGAGCGGGCGCGCGTAATAGGCTTCGCCGATGTCGCCGTTGTGGCCGCGAAAGGCGATCGTCTCCGCAAGCATACCTTCATACGTCATGCCGTCACCCTGATGCAGGACCCCTGATGCCGTGGCGGTGCCGCCGGCGCGATTATACACGCCACCCGTCCACCCGCTTGCGCGAAAAACACCTGGCGGAGCGGGGCACAGGCCGTCACCGGCATGGGCCACTCGGATCGAAGCGAAGATCGCGCCGCGCGTTCAATCCGGGCAGCGATAGAGCACGGCTTTGTAGGTCTGGTCCTGGTCCGAGAAATCGATGGTCTTGTCGTCGCGCAGGGTGAAGTTGACGTCGCCCACCATTTGGCTTCCGCCGGGGCCCTTGCATTCGACGTGGACCGCGAAGGTCGCGCCGTCTCGCTTCTTGTTCAGGATGGTGCACAGACCGAACACTGAGTTGATGTCCCGCGGCGTGATCTTCACGCGCGAAACGCCGACGTCCGTACTGTCGCCCGTGCAAGCCTGATTTTCAGTGTAGGTGCCGACAAGCGGGAAATC
>JBAUOM010000499.1:0-18342 GCA_049579765.1 Xanthobacteraceae bacterium | reverse complement strand
GACCTGCCGCTTGGCATGGGCGGGCAACGCGCGTGTGCGGTCGCGCACACAGGCGAGCTTGGCCGTGAGCGCGGACGGTGAAAACTGGCTCCTGATCAACGCTTCGCCCGACCTTCCGCAGCAACTTCGGCAATCGGAAGCGCTGCACCCGCGTGCGGCGACGCGCGGAAGCCCGCTCAAGGCCGTGCTGCTCACCGGCGCCGAGATCGATCAAGTTGCAGGCCTGTTGAGCCTGCGTGAACGCGAGCCCTTCGAGATTTGTGCGACGGCCACCACGCTCGCCGCGCTCGCGGACAATCCCATGTTCGCTGCGCTCGCGGCCGACGTCGTGAAGCGGCGGGCGGTCGTTCCCGGCGCCGAAGTGACGCTTGCGGGCGGCATCTGCGCGCAACTCTTCCTGGTGCCGGGAAAGGTGCCGCTCTATCTCGAGGGTGAGAACCCCAAGACCGCCAGCGAGACGGCGGCGAATGTCGGGGTCGAGATCGCAGCCGAGAACGCGCGCATCGCCTATGTGCCCGGCGCAGCAGCCGTGACGCCGGCCATGGCGCAGCGGTTCGCGCGCGCCGATGTCGTTTTTTTCGACGGCACGCTGTTTCGCGACGATGAGATGATCGCGACCGGAACCGGAACCAAGACCGGCCGCCGTATGGGGCACATGCCGATCGACGGGGAGGATGGCTCGCTGCAGGCGCTTGCAGGTATCTCCGGCCGCCGCATCTACGTCCACATCAACAATACGAATCCGATCCTGGTCGAGGACTCGCCGGAACGCCTCGAGGTCGAGCGCGCTGGCTGGGAGATCGCCGAGGACGGAATGGAGATCGTGCTTTGAAGCCGATGACACCGCAGGAACTCGAGGCGAGCCTGCGCGACGTCGGGGCGCGACGCTACCATCGCCTGCATCCGTTCCATGCGCTGCTGCACGGCGGCAAATGCTCGAAGGGCCAAGTCCAGGCGTGGGCGCTCAACCGCTATTACTACCAGGCGATGATTCCGGTGAAGGATGCGAGCTTGATCGCGCGCTGCGAGGACACCACGCTGCGCCGGGAGTGGCGCAGCCGTCTCGTCGACCACGACGGCGAGCGTGAAGGCGACGGCGGCATTGCGCGATGGCTCAAACTCACCGACGGCGTCGGGCTCGACCGCGAGTACGTCGTCTCGCTCGCCGGACTCCTGCCGGCGACCCGTTTTGCGGTCGACGCCTACGTTCACTTCGTGCGCGACAGGACGTTGCTCGAAGCCGTGGCTTCCTCGCTCACCGAGCTGTTCTCGCCGCAGATCATCAGCGAGCGGCTCGAAGGGATGCTCAAGAGCTACGATTTCGTCAGCGCCGACACGCTCGCATATTTCTCCAAGCGCCCTCCACTCGCGCAACGCGACTCGGAGTTTGCGCTCGATTACGTCACGCGTCACGCCAGGACACCGGACGCCCAGCAGTCGGTGCTCAAGGCGCTCGAGTTCAAGTGCGACGTGCTGTGGGCCATGCTGGATGCGCTCTATCACGCCTATGTGGCGCCCAAGCATGTTCCGCCCGGCGCCTTCGTGCCCGAGGACTAGGAGCGGCGATTGAGCGATCCCGACGCCACCGTCCCCGCCGACGCCCGCCCGCGCCTGCCGCGGGGCGTGCGGCTCGCCCACAATGAGGCCCAGGGCGGCTGGGTGTTGCTCGCGCCCGAACGCGTCTTCAAGGCCGACCAGATCGCGGTCGAAATCATCAAGCGCTGCACCGGCGAGGCCACCTTGGGCGAAATCGTCGATGACCTCGCCGGGACCTATGCCGCGCCGCGCGAGAAAATCTTGGCGGATGTCAGCGCGCTGCTGCGCGGCTTGGCCGACAAGAAGCTGCTGGAATTGTGACGAGGGCCGGATGCCCGCCCGCATCAATGTTCAGACCGTGATCGGCTTAATTCGTCACCGCCCTGAAGCGAACGATGCCCGTCCACCGACCGAAGGCCGGGGAATTTCACCCGAAATATGGGAACTTGGGATGACCAAACGAGCCGCCTCCCCGCATCGACGAGCCTGCTTGCTGTACCGCGTATGCATCGCCGGTGCGCTGCTCTCGGCAACCGCCCTGGTTGCGACCGCCAGCGCTCAATCCGACTATCCGAACCGCCCGGTGCAGCTCATTGTTCCCTACGGAGCCGGCGGCATCGCAGACGTGGGGATGCGCATTCTGGCAGACAAGCTTAGCGGCCGACTGAAACAACAGTTCGTGGTCGAGAACCGTCCAGGCGCCGGTGGAATCGTCGCCGCGAAGGCCGGCGCGTCGGCAGCTCCCGACGGCTACACGGTGTTGATGACGGGCAACAACAACGCCATCAGTGCGGCGCTATTCAAGTCGCTGCCTTACAACATCCTCACGGACTTCGCCTCCACTTCGACCGTATCATTCTTCGACCTGCTGATCGTGACCAGGGCAGGCTCGCCGCTGAAATCCGTGCGGGATATCGTCGAAGCGGCGCGTGCGACCCCGGGAAAGCTCAATATCGCCACCATCAATCCCGGCAGCACTCAGAACCTCGCCGCTGAATTGTTCAGGAATGCAGCCGACATCAAGGTGACGATCGTTCCGTTTCGAACGTCGCCCGATATGGCCACCGCGCTCCTGCGCGGCGATGTCGACGTCGCCTTCGAGTTCTATGCAGCGATACAGGGGCAGATCGCCGACCACAAGGTCATCGCCCTGGCCTCCACCGGTCCAAAGCGGACTGCCTATCTGCCCGCCGTCCCGACCGTTCAGGAAAGCGGCATCAAGGACTTCGAAGTCGCGAGTTGGAACGGGATCTCCGTCCCGGCCGGAACCCCCAAGGCGATCGTGCAGGTCCTGACCAAGGCCATCAACGACGTCGTACCGAGTCCCGACGTCCAGGAGAAGGCAAAGAGGCTGGGCATGGAGATGCGCGGCAGCACGCCGGAGGCGATGACCGAGCGCATGAAGAACGACATCGCCAAATGGCAAGGGGTGATCGAGAAGGCCGGCATCCCGAAGCATGACTGAAAGCGCGTCCCGGCGGCGGGCGAGATTCGGAGCGAGCGCACGATGGGCTTCATGGACATGCGGCACTGGATGACCCTGCTCGAGAAGGAGGGTGAACTGCGGCGGATCACCGCCGAAGTGGACTGGGACCGCGAGATCGGCGCCGTCGCCCGGCGCGTGCTCGAGAAGAAGGGCCCTGCCCTGCTGTTCGAAAACATCAAGGGCTACCGGAACGGCCGTTGTACGAAGCTCTTCGTGAGTGGTCTCGGCGCCCGATCGCGCCTGGCTCTTGCTCTCGGCTTTCCCCGGGACGCCGCCAATCGCGATCTCGTTCAGCATGTGATGAAGAAAAACCGCGAGACGATCGCCCCGGTCGTCGTCGGCAGCGGGCCGGTGAAGGACGTCATTATCTCCGGCGACGCGATCGATCAGACTGAATTCCCGGTACCCAAGTGGCATTTCCTCGAGGGTGGGCGCTACATCCACACGTTCTCTTGCATCGTGACCAGGGACCCGGAAACGCGCGTGATGAACGTGGGCATCTATCGCGGGATGATCGGCCAGAAGAACACTGCGCCGTTCCTCCTCGTGAAAGGCGGCCAGCACTGGGGGGCACACTTCGTGAAGTGGGCCGCCCTCAAGCAGCCCATGCCGGTCGCGTGCGTGATCGGCTGGGACCCGATCATGCCGTTCCTGGCAGGATCCCCTGTCTCCCCCGGCGTGTGCGAGTGGGACGTGATGGGCGCTTACCGGGGCGAGCCCGCACCACTGGTGCGCTGCGAAACGGTAGATCTCGAGGTTCCGGCAACCGCCGAGATCGTCATCGAGGGGTACATCAGCGACGATCCAGCGACCTACGAAACCGAGGGGCCGTTTGGTGAATTCACCGGGTATGTGTCGGACCTGCCCACGCCGCGTCCCAGCATGAAGGTCACGTGCATAACCCATCGCCGCGACCCGATCTTCCGCGGTTCGCTGGAGGGCACGCTGCCGGGCTCCTACAGCGAGAACAGCGTGATGTCCTCGGTGCAACGGGCCGGCATCGCCTGGAACATACTGAACAGCGCCGGCATCCCCGGCATCCTCGACGTCTACGCGCCGCCCATCACCAACGGGGTCAACATCCGGATTCGGATCAAGAAACATTATCAGGGTCAGCCCAAGCAGATCGCGGCGGCGCTCTGGGGCAACAGCGCCGCGCAGTATCGCTACAAGCACGTGATCGTGGTGGAGGAGGACATCGATCCCGCGGAGGACGAGCAGGTGGAATGGGCGCTCGCTCATCGCGTGAACGCCGGAGAAGGCGGCGTGGTAGTTTTCCCGGGCATTTTCGGCTCCCCCATCGATCCCAGCACGCCGATGGAGGACCGCGACGTGGCGCAGCTCGGCACCGGCCTTTGGAACCGGATGTTGATCGACGCTACTCGCTCGTGGAGGAGCGCGCGGCGTCCGGAGTGGGGCGGTGAGCGCTTTCCACCTACGGTGCGACCGTCACCGGAGGACGAGGCGCGCGTGAACGCCCGGTGGTCGGAGTACGGGCTTGTCGATCTGTGACCCGCAAAGCGCGCGACGGTCGCTGTATCCGGCAACGCAGACTCAAACTCCATCCCGACCTCAACCGCATTAGGGAAGCGAAGACCCTGTAGCCGACGTTGCAGACCGCAGCGCCGCAGGTTGCGCCCGGCTGAAAGCTCCATGCGCGGGCTTGTCCCGGGCATCCGCGGCCTTACATTGCGGGAAAGCCGAAGACGTGGATGGCGACGGAACCCGGGACCTGCCAGGTCCGGCCGCGAGGTGCACAAGCCGGCTCGAGCCGCCTCACGGTGACGTATCGCCCGCGGCGAATTCAAGAGCCAGCCGCCGAGGAAGGTCAGCCTGACGTGGCGCCGGTCAATGGAGCCGCATTGCACAAGCCGCTCGGCCTGCTCGCCGAGCTGACCCACCGCTGTCCGCTGGGCTGCCCCTATTGCTCGAACCCACTCGCGCTCGACGCCAGGGACCATGAGCTCGACACTGCCACCTGGGTCCGCATCTTCCGCGAAGCCGGGGCACTCGGCGTGCTCCAGGTCCACCTCTCGGGCGGCGAGCCGGGTGCGCGGCGCGACCTCGTCGACATCGCCGCTGGCGCGCATGCCGCCGGGCTCTACACCAATCTCATCACCTCCGCCGTGGGTATCACCGAGCGGACCCTGGACGCACTCGTCGCGGCCGGCCTCGACCACGTGCAGATCTCCATTCAGGACAGCGAAGCCTCCGCCGCCGACCATATTGCCGGCTATCGCGGCGCGTTCGCGAGGAAGCGCGCGCTCGCGGCCGAGGTCGTGCGGCACAAGCTGCCGCTGACCGTGAACGCGGTGATGCATCGCGTCAACATCGATCACATCAACGAGATGGTCGACCTCGCCTTGTCGCTCGGCGCGAGCCGGGTCGAGATCGCGCATGTGCAGTATTACGGCTGGGCGCTCAAGAACCGCGCCGTGCTGATGCCGACCCGCGAGCAGGTCGAGCGCGCAGCCGTCGCGGTGGAGGAGCTGCGCGCGCGGCACCATGGCCGCATCGTCATCGACGCCGTGGTGCCGGACTATTACGCGCGCTATCCCAAGCCCTGCGTCGGCGGCTGGGGCCGGCGGTCGCTCAACGTCACGCCCGCCGGCAAGGTGCTGCCCTGCCACGCCGCGGAATCGATCACGGGACTCGAATTCTGGAACGTGCGCGAGCATTCGCTCGCCGACATTTGGGCGAACTCGCCCGCCTTCAACGCCTTCCGCGGCACGGCCTGGATGAAGGAGCCGTGCGCGAGCTGCCCACGCCGCGAGCAGGATTTCGGAGGCTGCCGCTGCCAGGCCTTCGCGCTCACCGGCGACGCCGCCGCCACCGATCCAGTCTGCCAGTTCGCGCCCGACCACGCGCGGGTGGCGGAGCTCTCGGCAGTCCGCTCCGATGCTCCTTACGTCTATCGGCGCATGTGAGGTTTCCTCGCCCGGGCGATTGCGCGCCGGTTGCGACTGACGGACACTACGGCAAATAATCCGATGGTCAGGGAGGACCGCATGTTCATCCGCTGCTTGCACCTGAATGGTGCCCTCATTGCCGCGACGCTCGCGAGCGCGCTTACCGCCTGGCCGGCCGCCGCTCAGCAGTCGACGCCGACGCCACCGCCCCCCACGCCGAACCAGCCCACCTCGGACGCGGCGACCAGGCTTCGCGGCGTCGCCCCGCCGCCGTTTCCCGCGGCGGCCGACAAGCTGCCGACCTCACGGCTCAAACTGCCCAAGGGCTTCAAGGTCGAAGTCTTCATCAGCGGGGTACCGAATGCGCGCTCGCTGCGGCTCGGGGACAAGGGAACCGTGTTCGTCAGCAACCGCCTCCTCGACAAGGTCTACGCCGTGGTTGAAAACGGCGGAAAGCGCGAGCTCAAGGTGCTGGCCGCGGGCTTGGATCGGCCGAACGGCCTCGCCTTCCACGAGGGCACGCTTTACATTGCCGAGGGCACCCGGGTATCGAAGCTCGAAAACATCGAGGGCAATCTCGACAACCCGCCGAAACCGGTCGTGGTCTACGACAAATTTCCGAACCACCAGTCGCACGGCTGGAAATTCATGGCGGTCGGGCCCGACAACAAGCTCTACATCAATGTCGGCGCGCCCTGTAACATCTGCCTGCCGCCGGAGACCAACGGCCAGATCGCGCGCATCGATCTCGACGGTGGCGGCCTCGAGGCCTACGCGCGCGGCGTGCGCAACTCGGTCGGCTTCGACTTCCATCCCGTCACCAGGCAGCTTTATTTCACCGACAACGGCCGCGACTGGTTCTCGGAGGATCTGCCGAACGACGAACTCAACCGGATCACCAAGACCGGTCAGCATTTCGGGTACCCATATTGCCATCAAGGCAACGTGCCCGACGACCAGTTCGGCTGGGGGCGCACGTGCGGCGAATTCGAGGCCCCGATTGCGCTGCTCGGCCCGCATGCCGGGGCGCTCGGCATGCGCTTCTATACCGGCAGCATGTTCCCGGCCGCGTACCGCAACGCCATCTTCATCGCGCGCCACGGCTCTTGGAACAAGACCGCCAAGATCGGCGGCGACATCGTCGTGGCGAAGCTCAATCCCGACGGCAGCGTGAAATCCTGGGAGCCGTTCATGACCGGCTTTCTGCAGGACAACAGCTATATCGGCCGCCCGGTGGACGTGGAGGTGATGAAGGACGGCTCGCTGCTCGTGTCCGACGATTATGCCGGCGCGATCTACCGCATCAGTTATGACTCCCGCGGCCTCGCCACGCGCTGAGCCCATGCGACCCATCCTGCGCGCCGCGATCCCCAACCCCGGACGTGGCGCGCGACGGCCCGCCATTGCGCCCTCCCCCCGAAAACCGATTGCACCTGGGGGGCAAAGTATCGGACACTTTCTCCTGAAGACTCTCGAAGAACCAAGCGCGCGCGGCCCTCGACAGGCGTGGCCGGGCGAGGCAACCAAGATCAGCCTGTTGCATCAGGGAGGATCACCATGTCCTATTCGTCGCGACGGCGGAGCGTCGTGCTCGCCGGAACTCTCGGTACGCTGCTCATGGCTGCGTGGCCGGCCGCCGCGCAGCAACCGGCGCCATTGCCACCGGGGTCGCCGCTGATCGGCCGGCCCGATACGCCCGGCGCGCAGAAGCTCGCCCCGGTCCCAGCGCCGCCGCTCGCGGCGGCGGCCGACAAGCTGCCGATCGACAAGCTCAAGGCCCCGAAAGGCTTCAAGGTCGAGGTCTACGCCAGCGGGATGCCGAATGCCCGCTCGCTCGCGCTCGGCGACAAGGGCACCGTGTTCGTCGGCTCGCGGCTCCAGGACAAGGTCTATGCCATCGTCAACAAGGACGGCAAACGCGAGGTGAAGGTCATCGCGTCGGGGCTCTACCGGCCGAACGGCGTCGCCTTCAAGAACGGCACGCTCTACATTATGGAGCTCTCGCAACTCTCGAAGATCGACAATATCGAGGACAAGCTCGACAACCCGCCGAAGCCGACGGTCATCCTCAACGGCCTGCCGAAGGACGAGGCGCACGGTTGGAAGTATCTTGCGATCGGGCCCGACAACAAGCTGTATTTCGAGATCGGACAGCCATGCAATGACTGCATGCCGCCCGAAGGCTACGGCACCATGCGTCGCGTCAACCTCGACGGCACCGGCATGGAGACGATCGCCAAGGGGATCCGCAACACCGTCGGCTTCGACTGGCATCCGACGTCGAAGGAGATGTACTTCACGGACAACGGCCGCGACTGGTTGTCGGAAGATCTCCCAAACGACGAGCTCAACCGCATGACCAAGGTCGGCCAGCATTTCGGATCCCCCTATTGCTATCAGGGCAACCTGCCGGATCAGGAGTTCGGCTGGGGCCACAAGTGCGAGGAGTTCACGCCGCCGATTGCGCTGATGGGACCGCACTCGGCATCGTTGGGCCTGAAGTTCTATACCGGCACCTCATTCCCGGCGAAGTACCGTAACCAGCTCCTGGTCGCGCGCCACGGCTCCTGGAACAAGACCAACAAAGTAGGCGGCGACGTCGTGCTCGTGAACATCAAGAAGGACGGCAGCGCGGGAGCAATCGAGCCCTTCGTCACCGGCTTACTCGACAATAACAGCTATGTCGGACGCCCGGTCGACATCCTGGTGATGAAGGACGGCTCGGTGCTCGTCTCCGACGATTGGAACGGCGCGGTCTGGCGCGTGAGCTATGGCAACGCGCGCAACGCTGGGCGCTGACATTACGAGGTCGAGGGCGGCGGCGCGCCGCCCCCGACTTCTCCACCCTGACCCGATGCGTTGGTGGCGGCCGCCCATGCGCAGCCTTGCGGTCGCGGCGGTCCTCGCCGGCTTGGCGGCACCTCCCGCCGGCGCGCAGTCGCTCGACGCGCGGCTGCCAACCTGCTTGGCCTGCCACGGCGAAAACGGCACCTCGCAACTCCCCGAGACGCCCTCGCTCGGCGCGCAGCCGGCGTTCTACAGCATGGTGCAGCTCCTGATGTTTCGCGACCGGATGCGCGTCGTCGAGCCGATGAACGAGATGGCCAAGGGGCTCACCGACGACGACCTGCGCAAGGCCGGCGAGATCACATCGCGGCTGCCGGCGCCGGTGCCGGTCGCCGACAATCCCGACCCCGCCCGCATGGACAAGGCGCGCGCGCTCGCTACCCAGCATCGCTGCAATTTCTGCCATCAATCGAACTACCAGGGCCAGGACAACGTGCCGCGGCTCGCCGGCCAGCGCGAGGACTACCTGCTCAAGGCGCTGCGCGGCTACAAGGACAATTCGCGGCGCGGCTACGACGCGCAGATGGCGGAGGTCGTCTACACCATGAAGGACGAGGATTTCGTCGACCTCGCCTATTTCCTCGCGCGGCAGAAGTGACAGGCGCGACGATCGCAGGCATGATTCCCGGCGTGCCGACACCTCCGCCAGCCGCAGCGGCACGCAAGCAGGGGAGCCGCCATGACCACGCAGGACATCCAACAGCCTGGCATTCGAGACCAGGGCGCTCGCGGGCAGCGGACGCCGCCCGCGCCCGCACCGGATTCACGTGGGGCGCAAATCCTTGGTAGCGGCGGCACCGCCTCGCTTCACCTCACGCTGGCCGTTTGCGACTACGAGCACGTGCGCGAGATCGCGCAGGGCCTCGTCCGCGCAGACGGCATCACGCTCACCCCGCTGATCTTCCCCTCGATCGAGGAGATCACCTTCCGCTTCACGCGTGGTCTCGAATGGGACGTCTCGGAGCTCTCCTTCGGCAAGTACATTTCGCTCACCTCGCAAGGCGCCGCGCCTATGGTCGCGATCCCCGTGTTTCCCTCACGGGTGCACCGCCATTCGGCGATCTACGTACGTGCCGACCGTGGCATCCACGGCGCCAGGGATCTCGAGGGCCGGGCCGTCGGCATTCCGGAATGGGCACAGACCGCCGGCATCTACGTGCGCGGCTTCCTCGCCGAGGAAGAGGGCGTCGATCTCGCGAAGATCCGTTGGCTGCAGGCCGGCGTCAACGAGCCGGGCCGGGCCGAGAAGGTCGAGCTCAAGCTGCCGCCCGGCATCCAGTATCAGGCTCGGCCCGAGGCGAGCCTCTCGGCCATGCTCGCGAGCGGCGAGATCGATGCGGTGATCTCGGCACGCGCGCCGGATGGCTTTGCACCCGGCGGGGCGGTGGCGCGGCTCTATCCGAACTATCGCGCCGAGGAGGAGCGCTTCTGCAAGAAGACCGGCATCTTCCCGATCATGCACCTGGTGACGATACGCCGCGCGGTGTTCGAGCAGCACCCGTGGATCGCAATGAACCTCTACAAGATGTTCGAGGAGGCCAAGCGCCGCTGCTTCGACCGGCTGCGCGATTTCACCTGCGCGCGCATTCCGCTTCCCTGGGCGGCGGCGATCGCCGAGGAGATCGTCGCAGGCTACGGACCCGATCCCTTTCCCTACGGCATCGAGGCAAGCCGGCCGACCATCGAGGCATTCTGCCGCTACGCCCACGACCAGGGCGTGACCCATCGGCGGATGACGGTGGACGATCTCTTCCCGGGCGAGGTGCGTGCGACGGCGCGCGTGTGATTTGTGGGTGCTTGCACCAGGGCAGTGAGCGAGGTCATGAACCGAACGGCTATTTGCATTGCCGCGTTGGCTGCGCTGTCAATTTCTGGCGGCGCGGGCTCGGCACAAACCAAGTCCGGTGTCGACAAACTCTACATCCTCAATTGCGGCGAAGGCGTCGCTGGCGATATTTCTCGCTGGTCGCCCGGCGTCAATGTCGGCAAGTCGATGGATTTCGTCGATAACTGTTACCTGATACACCACACGCGGGGCTGGCTGCTCTGGGACACCGGTGTCGCCGACGCCATCGCCGCCATGCCCAATGGCCAGGCGCCGGCCGATCCGCGCATGACGCACTGGCGGCGACCGAAGACGCTTGCCTCGCAGCTCGAAGCGTTGGGCGTAAAACCCGGCGACATCAAATATGTCGCCGTGTCGCATACTCATCCGGACCACATCGGTAATGTGGAGCTCTTCCCGCAGGCTATGCTGCTGGTGCAGAAGGCCGAGTACGAGTGGCCGAGCCCCCTCGGCGTTGGGCGGTTCAAACCGGAACATCCGGTGACCAAGCTCGAAGGCGATCATGACGTATTCGGAGACGGCAGCGTAACGATCATCGCGACGCCCGGGCACACTCCGGGGCATCAGTCGCTGCTGGTGAAACTGCCGAAGACCGGCGCGCTCGTGCTCACGGGTGACGCCGTCCACTTCGAGAGCAACTGGCAAAATCGCCGGGTGCCTTCAGGCAACGCCGACAAGGACAAGACGCTGGCTTCGATGCAGCGCATCGCCGACGTGTTGGCAAAGGAGAAGGCGCAGCTCTGGATCAATCACGACAAGGCGCAACGCGACGCCTTGAAGATGGCGCCCGGTTTCTACGATTGAGAATTCCAATTGCGAATGCCACGAGATCAATCCGTTGAGCATGCAGTCCAAGCGACGCGCTGGGTGCGCGCCCAGGGCGCTGGCGCAATAGCAAGCTGCAGAGATGCCGGCTCGTCCTGGCCGCTTTATGCCAGCCATCCACGACTTTCTGCGACACAAGCCGTGGATGGCTGGGACAAGTCCGGCCACGCTATTTTTAGATCGCAGGCGCGCTCGCTGCGACGAACGCGCTCCGACCGCAACCTGCGCTCAGAAGATCCGATCGACCGGCAGCCCCAGCGCCATGGCGCCCGCGTATTCGGCCTGCGGACCAGATTGCAGCGGATGATAGCGGGCGGCCTGGATATCGCGGAATCGCCGCTCGAGGCCCGCCGACCGGTAAAACCCCGCGCCTCCCGCCAGTTCCATGGCGTACTCGACAGCAGCAATGGCATGACGCGCGACGAGCTGCCGTCCGATCATCACCTGATTGATGGTGGCGGCTGAGGGCGCGTTGAGGCGAACGGCGGCCAGCATCGATTCGAGCGCCAGCCGAGCGGCCGTAAGCTCGGTTTCCATGCGCCCTGCAAGATCGATCGCATAACGGTCCGGCGTCTTGCGCTTGGCTAGGCCGATTGCGATGTCCCGCGCGCTCTCCGCCACGCCGAGATAGACGGCATAGACGAGCGGGAAGGCGATGGTGGCAATGATGTGGAAGAGCGGATGCCACTCGCCGGCCTTGCGTCGCACGGCGACCGCGGCCTCGGGGACGACATGGCCTTCGATCAGCACGTCGTGGGAGCCGGTGCCGCGCATGCCGAGGGTTCGCCAGGTGTCGAGCACCTTGACTTGCGGGGAGTTCATGGGAATGCCGAAATGCAGCACCGTCGGCCCCTCCTCGGTTTCGAGGATCGCTCCCGTCATCAGAATGTCGCCGGTGGGCGCTCCGGAGCTGAAGATCTTGCGGGCGCTGATGCGGTAGCCGCCCTCCACCTTTTCGGCCTTGCCGGAGCCTGCGATCCAATCCGATCCGCCGCTGGACAGCAGCAGGATGCGCTCATGCGCAATCCGCTTCAGGAGCGGCTCGACAGCGGCGGCCTTCTGGTGTTTCCAGCGCCAGGCCGGAATGGCGACCTGATGGGTATGCATGGAGAAGGCGAGCCCGGTCGATCCGCAATGATAGGCCAGCGTTCGCAGCATCGCGGCGAGCTCATCGATATCAGCGCCCCCGCCGCCGAGCTCATGCGGCACCCCCGCCTCGACGAGGCCCGACGCCTTCAGCAGCGCGACATTGTCGGCTACATAGCTGTCCTCGTCGCTCCGCGCGTCGGCCCGGCTGGCCAATATCGGACCCAGCTCGCGCGCGATCTCGGCCGCGCTGCGCGGCGCTGGTATGGCGACCTTCATTGCTGATGTGACGCTCATGGCGGTGTCCCTTCCAATGGAGGCAAGGCGATTGATCCAGCCTTGCGTCGGATCATTGCCGCATGGAGCGCCGCCCTCCAGTCTCGAAACTGTATCGACGCGCGGACACCATCCGCCGATCCTTGGTTTTGCTCGGTTCCCCATGGACACCTGCCCGTCAGCCGCTACAGTATTTGTACCGGCTGCCCGAAGCCTGTTCCTGACGCATGTCACGGCCAGCGGGCAACGGGCCGCCGCCGAGAACATGGCGGCCGCACAGCGTTTGTGCTCCGATTGCGAAAGAGCGGGACACGCTCTGCCGGCCCTTGCCTTGCAGGAAGGACGATATGCCTCGACGCCAGGACCTGGGAAGCTACGGTCAGTTCTGCCCGGTCGCGATGGCTGCGGAGATCGTCTGCTCGCGCTGGACGGCGCTGGTCCTGCGCGAGCTGCTTTGCGGCTCGACACGGTTCAACGATCTGCGGCGCGGGGTACCGCTCATGTCCCCCACCCTGCTGTCGAAACGGCTCAAGGAGCTCGAGCAAGCGGGCGTGATCGTTGCGGTGCCGACCGGTCAGCCGGGTGTCTTCGATTACAGGCTTACGGAAGCCGGCGAGGCGCTGCGCCCCGTCGTCATGTCGCTCGGCGTCTGGGGGCAGCGTTGGGTGGAGTCGTCTCTCTCGCTCAAGAACCTGGACCCGTCACTGCTCATGTGGGACATGCGGCGCAGTCTCGACCCGATGCCGCTTCCGCCGCGGCGATGCACGATCAATTTCCTCTACCGCGACGTCAAGTCGGGCAATCGATCCTGGTGGCTCGTGATCGACGGCAGCACAGCCGATCTATGCTCCAGCAATCCGGGCTTCGAGATCGACCTCTACGTGCACAGCTCGCTTCGGAGCATGACGGCCGTCTGGATGGGCCTCTCCACCGTGCAGAAGGAGATCGATGCCGGCCAGATCGAGCTGATCGGCGACAAGAGCCTCGCACAGTCCATGCAGCAGTGGCTGGGGCTGAGCGTCTTCGCGAAAGAGAAGCGCAGCGCCTCGGCCTGACTTGCGCTTGCGAACAATTGCCTGCTCGCTGTCGCGGAGCGCGTCCGGCCGGAAGACCACAGGACCGGTCAAATCGTGGCAATACCGATCAAGCCCTCTCCTGCTGGGATGATTAGATCGAGCTGGCGAGGGGAGGTGGAGCAGCGCGAGGAATTCGATCATGCGACGTGTTCTTAGAGCGGCGTTGGCGGCGGCATGTGTCGTCGCCTCCACTCCCGGTTTTGCATGCGGGCCGGGGGCCCATTTTGCGAATGGAGCCGGTCATGGCTCTTGGCGCGGATCTGCTCCTTTGTTCGTTGAGCCGCCGCCGCAGACGCCCGCCTTCGAGAACCGGATCCCGGCGCCGCTGCCGCCACCCGCGCAGGCGCCCGTCATCAACGGGCCGGTGTCGCAGCCGCCCCCTGGCCTGTAGCGCCTCAGCGGGGAGTCGATGTCGACGCCCGAGGCCGTCATGCGCCGCGTAGGGATCGAGCGTATGCAGAGGTTCAACCGCGGCGGTGGGATTCGCTGCCGTTCGGGGAATGCCATGACATGACCAATTCAATCTTATGTGCCAGCTGGATTGGAGCATTGGATTCATCGGCCGGCAGGCGGCTCCGCTCCCGGATCAGGAAACACGTCGGGGGGAATGTCGCCACTCGCAATCCACGCGATGCTCCCCGGAAGCGCGCCATCCGTCTCGATGAATTCCTTGACCGCCGTCCAAGCTCGTTCGAATGGAATGAACAGGCCGATCGGCATCAGGTCGCCGTGTCTGGTCTCGACGCGTTCCCGCAGGCGTTTGGGATCCCCCTTGGAATAGTAGATGTCCCCACGTCCTCCGCCGCGTTTGTGGTAATGCAAGAGCACGCCGTGATCGGGATTGCCCAACACCGTGAAATTGATATCGATGCGTCCTTTGCCCGCCGGCAGATGCTCGGTCCCATCGAGTCCTTCCGCTGACAGGCCCCAGCTGTCGTTGTTGGTGCCAAAGGCCCGACGCCGCCCGGAAGCTGACAGGAAATAGTGCTCCAACTGGCTCGGCGAGGGCCACCCGGGTCCTCTAAAAACATCGAAATACGCGCGCTTTCTCACTTGCCTCTCCCGTCGATCCAAGCGCCATCCCGCATCGTCATTATCAACCCCTCCGGGCCAATGAACGTCACGGTGGGGTTCCCCAATTCCAATCCGACATAGGGTAATATGTCTTGACAATGATTGCATAACGGAGTGTCAGCGAATACCGTTAACCTCTGGCCAGCAAGGGTGCCGCCACGTTGTCGCGCGGCCCGCAACAGGACAGTGGCTTCGGCATGAAAGAGAGCGTTGGCGGGCATTTGTCCTATATTGCCGCCAGCAAGCACATCTGGATGTTCTTTCATCAAGGTGGCACGCATTCCTTCTGCTGCGGCACGGTCGGCAGACATGTATGTCGGCGACGTGGAATTGGACCCGAAAATGTCTCTCCCATCGATATTGGTGAACGCGACCGCGCCACGCTTATGTCCAAAGAGATCCCAGGGTCCGTTTTCGGAGCGATAGGCCTCTATCACTCGCTGAGCGAGTTCGACTGCGATCGCGAGTAAGGCGTGTGGGCCAAGGCGCGGTTTGTCGGCAGCCGCGAGCCGCATTTCAATTCGACTGGCGCCCGTGCGCGTCCATTGGCCGCCGTCGGGGTTGCCCGCAGGTACCCGCGGCTGGTTGGGGTTGAAGTGCGATCGATGCTGAGCGAGGCGATGCTGCGCCTCGATGTCGATCATTGCAAACCTGTGCCGGAGCGCAACCGCATCGTTCGCGCCCTGCACCAGGCGCTCGGTTCGCGCTCGTGAATAGCGATCCGAGAGATCGTCCCCGCGCGCGGGGGGGCGACGGGATGCCGGACGAACGGTGTTGGCCCAGCGCGACTGGAACATGAGACACCTTTCAGGTTCGCGCGCGGATTTCGCGGCGGCGCGTCAGGATCTTCGTGCTCGATGTCGATTGGAGCGGTCGCCACAATTACGGGTGCGAACATGCTTCGCCCGCGCTTGGCGCGCGGTCGAGCATCGGCCGGAGCTCAAATCGATGGCGCGTTGTTTTGTGGGGCGTGCAGGATGGGTCGAGAGACCCGAAGCCCGCGGGCTTCCATAACCGAATTGAACGTGGGCTTTCGCACCCTCAGCCCGATTTTGGGCGCGGCGGCTGTGCTTACCGAGCGCTGCAGCCTGTTCACTTCGTCGGCGCGCTCGGCGGATCTCTTCGGGCCTCGAGGCGCGGCAGGGCAAACACGAAGCGAAATGTCCGGGGCACCATGAACTCGGCTTCCCCGTTACCGCCCAGGAGAGCGAGGCCGCTGCCGAAGTTCACCAACGACAAGATCGTCGCCTCTCCGCCATACGTCGCCACGGGCTCCATCGCGATGTTGAGAGATTCGCCGAGCGGCTGATTGCGATAGACGAGCCGCAAGTGCGGCCCGACCTCGGGGGGGCACAGCGCAAGACCAAGATGCGTCGCGCGCTTGTAAACGTCTGCAAGCGCGGATTCCGTTTCCACGCCGAGCTCCGGGGCCGACACCAGGGCGAGCTCCACGTCCGTCTTCGTCCTCGCATACGGAAACGCGGGCCGGCCGAGGATCTCGTCGGCGGCATTGCCGATCTTGATCCCCGCCGCCTCGAGCGCGTCGCGATAGGCATCGACACCCTTGTAAGTGCCGAGCGTTATCGTTCGCCAAACCTGAAATCTGGTCGGCCTGTTGACCTCGAGCGCCGTCGGCTGCGCGCCCTTCATCGGCGCGTCCTGCGCGAGGGCGGTGCTCAGGGAGACCACAGCTGCCAGACATATCCCCAGCGGCGTGCGCAGCCTGCGAGCGGAACGCGATTTTCGCCGCCATCCCACTTTGGCCTCCTAAGGTGGAAAGCATCCCGTCGCTTCGGCAGCCGAATGCTCATCCGCTTGCAACTGCCGGCTGGAATGCTAGCGCCGCCGCCTCCATGCCGTGTGTGAGTTACCTCACACGTCCCCCGTCGAACGATGGGATTCGCCTGATCGCCTGCGCAAGCAAGGACAATGCCGAGCCCATCGGCCGGGCCTCATCGCGTGCGGCGAGCGCCGCCGGGGTGGGCGTCATTCATCCGGCGCGAACTTGAAGCCGCGCCGGACGGCGGCGGTTGCGCGATCGTCGCGCCGGGTCCGAAACTCGATGCGACCATCCACGATCCTGAAATCCAGCCGATGGATGAGGCCGCAATCGCAGCACTGTTCCCGAAAATTTCTCAGGCGCGGCCGCGTCCACTCGCCATAGCGGATGACGTCATAGCTGATGCGCTTGCCCATGGCCCGCGTGCCGCTCAAGCCTTGGAGATCAGCCAATGCGAGATGCCGGTGAGGAAGCCCACCAGCCCCGACACCGCGATGATCGCCCAGCGCACGCCCTTCGCCTGTAGCAGAATGGCGTGCATCTCGTCGACCTTGGCCGAGATCTTGTCGAGCTCCTCCTCCATGTGGGAGACCTTCTGCTCGAGGATCACGAGCCGCTCGTTGGCGCCGCGGCCGATGCTCATTTTCGGCTCCGTATCGTTCCGGCGATTTTCTCGAGCGAGCGCCCGCCGACATAGGTCGTGACGATCGCGCCGGCCCAGGCCCCGACGTCGCCGCCGATCGGATCGGTGGTGCCGAGGCCGAGAACGATGTCCCAGACGATCACCTTCCACAGATAGATCACCACCGGCGCCGCGAGCAGTGGCCGGACGATCGCGGTGTACCAGCGCCCCTGCTCGGCGATGATGATCACGTCGGCGCTCTTGCGCGCCTCGATCTCGGCGGCGATCGCTTTGGCGGCGAGATCGGCCGCGGTGCGATCCTGCGAATTCTGCGCTTCCAGTCGGGCCTTGTAGGCGGCGATGAAGCCGTTGACGACCGGCGCGGTGAGGAATTGCGCGAGCCACTTCAGCATGGCCTATGCCTCCGTCCTGAAGCTGACGGCGCTGCGGGTGACGAGACGCAGGATGATCATCACCGCGCCCATGACCACCATCACGCGACCGGCATTCTCCGAACCGACGAGCTCCGACCAATCGAGCAGCCGCGCTTCGTCGATAATGCCGAGCAGCTCGGCGGCGTAGGCGACGGCGATGGTCTTGGAGTTGCCGCACAGCCCGCGCAGAGCGGCGCTGGCGCTGGCGAGCATTGTCCCCAGCTTGGCGACAAAGCTGTCCCACCAGGCGAGCCGGCGCAGCCGTGGCAGCGCGACCCACCGATAGAGACCCAAGACGATCGCCATCAATCCGAAGACTCCGAGGGCGCGCATGTTCAATCTCCTTTTTCGAAGCGGCGGACGACCATGACAACCACGAGCAGGGCGACGACGACCGCAGCGGTCGAGAGCATCGGGTGATCGCCGGCCCAGTGCGCGACGGCGCCGACCGCTGCGACCACGGCGGCGCCGATGCCGAACTTCTTCGCGGCGGGAACGGGTGGCTTCGACCCCTTGCCGGGGGCCTCGCGCGTGGGCTCCGGCGG
>JBAUOM010000498.1:0-1695 GCA_049579765.1 Xanthobacteraceae bacterium | reverse complement strand
CTGCCTCCCGCGCTCGCCTTTGCCGCGCGCATCGCTTTGCTGCGCGGCCATCTGCTGGTGGGCGACGAACTGGTCAGACAGCAGCAATGGGCGGCGGCGCTCCCGCATTTCCTCCATCCGACCGAGGAGATTTACGACGATATCAAGGAGCAGCTCGCCCTCTACAAGGTGCCGCCGTTCGACGGCGCGCTCAAGGCGCTCGCCGCCGTGGTCAAGGCCAGGAAAGGCGGCAGCGACTACGCCCAGGCGCTCAAGTCCGTGAACGATGCGCTCGCCGCCGTGAACGCCGCCATGAAGGCGAAGCAGGAGAACTGGCCGGGTTTCGTCGTCGAGGCCTCGGTCGAGGCGCTGAAGGCGGCAGCCGGCGAATACCAAAATGCCATCGTCAACGGCAGGATCGTGAAGCCCGTGGAATATCAAGACGCGCGCGGCTTCATTTGGCAGGCGGACCGCATGATCGAGGGCGTCGCCCCGGACTTGCAAAAGAAGGACGCCGCGGCGCTCGCCCAGGTCCGCGCGGGATTGGCCGAGTTGAAGAAGGCGTTTCCTTCGCCCAGGCCGCCCAGGACGCCGGTCAAGGACCACGGCGCTGTGCTCAGCGACGTCTCGCACATCGAGCTCGCTGCCGGCAAGCTGATGTGAGGTCGATGCGGCGGTCAGCCACGCCTCTGGTCGCCTTGGCGTTTCTAGCCGGCGGCGCGCTTGGCGGCGGCGCGGCGCTCCTGCTCGAGATGCTGGGGCCGCCGCCGGCCGCGGCGCGGCAGGCGGATGAGCTCGCCGCACTGAAGGCATCGTTCCGCCGTCCCTCGACGGTCCCGTTTCCCGCCGACAATCCGTTCTCGGAGAAGAAGCGCGAGCTCGGGGCCGCACTGTTTCACGACAAGCGCCTGTCGATCGACGGCAGCGTCGCCTGTGCAAGCTGTCACGAGCGCGGCAAGGGCTTTGCCGACGGCAAGGTCGCAGGGCGCGGCGTGCCGGGACGGCCGCTCAAGCGCCATACGCCGACCTTGTGGAATCTGGCCTGGTCATCCCCGGTGTTTTGGGATGGCCGCGCGCGTAGCCTGGAGGAGCAGGTCGCCGGCCCGATCGAGTCGCCCGATGAGATGGCGCAGCCGCTCGCCGCGGTGCTCGCCCGGCTCGCCGCCGATCCGGCGATGGTGCGTGCCTTCGCCGAGGCTTTTCCGGAGGCGCCGCACGTCGACGGCTCCAATCTCGCCAAGGCGATCGCGACCTATGAGCGAACCTTCGTGTCGCCCGAGACGCGCTTCGACCGCTGGATCGCGGGCGACGAGCAAGCGCTGACCGCAACCGAGATCGCCGGGTTCAAACTTTTCACCGGCAAGGCGCAGTGCGCGAACTGCCACAGCGGATTTGCCTTCACCGACTACGCCTTCCACGACATCGGTTTACCAGGCGACGATCGCGGGCGGGGAGCGGTGTTGCAGCTCCCGGCGGCCGAGCATGCTTTCAAGACGCCGGGGCTGCGCGAGATCGCCCGCTCCGCGCCCTACATGCACGACGGGTCGCTTGCCACGCTCGAGGACGTGCTGCGGCACTATGTCAGCGGCGTGGTCGAGCGGGCGACGGTGTCGGAGGATGTCGCGCGCCATCTCGAGTTGTCGGACGGCGAGCGAACGGCTCTCATCGCTTTCCTCGGCACGCTCTCGAGCGAAACGGCCCCCGCGCTGCCGGACA
>JBAUOM010000497.1:0-5018 GCA_049579765.1 Xanthobacteraceae bacterium | reverse complement strand
CGCCGATGCCGATCGCCCAGCCCGCCCCGATGCAGGTGCGGACGCCGTCGCCGGCGGACGACGCCGCGCGCGAAGAGCGCGTGAAGATGACGCGGCTGCGCCAGACCATCGCGCGCCGCCTCAAGGAGGCGCAGAATACCGCCGCCATGCTCACGACCTTTAACGAGGTCGACATGAGCGCGGTGATGGAGCTGCGCAACCGCTACAAGGATCTGTTCGAGAAGAAGCACGGGGTGAAGCTCGGCTTCATGGGCTTCTTCGTGAAGGCCTGCGTGCAGGCGCTCGAGGAGATCCCGGCCGTCAACGCGGAGATCGACGGCACCGACATCGTCTACAAGAACTACTATCACATCGGCGTCGCGGTCGGGACCGAGAAGGGGCTGGTCGTTCCGGTCGTGCGCGACTGCGACCGCAAGTCGTTCGCGCAGATCGAGAAGGAGATCGCAGATTTCGGCCGGCGCGCGCGCGAGGGCGCGCTCAAGATCGAGGAGATGCAGGGCGGCACCTTCACCATCTCCAACGGCGGCGTCTACGGCTCATTGATGTCGACGCCGATCCTCAACGCGCCGCAGTCCGGTATCCTCGGCATGCACAAGATTCAGGAACGCCCGGCGGCGGTGGCCGGCAAGATCGAGATCCGTCCGATGATGTATCTCGCGCTGTCTTACGACCACCGTATCGTGGATGGCCGCGAGGCGGTGACGTTCCTGGTGCGGGTCAAGGAAGTCCTGGAGGAGCCGGCCCGGGTCACCCTGGATCTGTGATTGCGTCATGGCCGGTCCTGGCGCCGGCTAGTTCGGAGTAAGGCATGTCCTACGACCTCATCGTCATCGGCTCCGGCCCCGGCGGCTACTTCTGCGCCATCCGCGGCGCGCAGCTCGGCATGAAGGTGGCGGTGGTGGAGAAGGACGCGACCTTCGGCGGCACCTGCCTCAATATCGGCTGCATTCCCTCCAAGGCGTTGCTGCATGCCTCCGAGCTCTACGAGGAGTCCGGCCGCCTGTTCGACAAGATGGGCATCAAGGTCGGCCGGCCGAAGCTCGACCTCGCCGCCATGATGAAGTTCAAGGACGAGGGCGTCGACGCCAACGTCAAGGGCGTCGCTTTCCTGCTCCGCAAGAACAAGATCGACACGTTTCGCGGCTCCGGCCGCATCGTCGCGCCCGGCAAGGTCGAGGTGAAGGCCGCCGACGGCAAGGGCCAAGCGCTCGAAGCCAAGGCCATCGTCATCGCCACCGGCTCGGACGTGGCGCGGCTGCCGGGCATCGACATCGACGAGCGGCGCATCGTGTCATCAACCGGGGCGCTCATGCTGGACAAGGTGCCGGAACACCTGCTCGTCATCGGCGCCGGCGTCATCGGGCTCGAGCTCGGTTCGGTATGGCGGCGGCTGGGCTCGGATGTGACCGTGGTCGAGTTCCTCGACCGCATCCTGCCTGGAATTGACAACGAGGTGTGCCGGCAGTTTCAGCGCCTGGCGGAAAAGCAGGGCATCAAGTTCAAGCTGTCGTCGAAGGTGACCGCGGTCGATGCCGCGGACGGCAGGCTCAAGGTCAGGATCGAGACGGCCGCGGGCGGCGCGGCCGAGACGCTCGACGCCGATGTCGTGCTGGTCTCGATCGGCCGCGTGCCGTTCACCGAGGGGCTCGGGCTCGAAGACCTCGGCGTGAAGAAGGACAACAAGGGCCGCGTGATCGTCGACAACGGCTACGCCACCAACGTGCCCGGCGTCTACGCCATCGGCGACGTGATCGCGGGTCCGATGCTCGCGCACAAGGCCGAGGACGAAGGCGTGGCGGTGGCGGAAATGCTCGCCGGGCAGGCCGGCCACGTGAACTACGACGTGATCCCGAACGTCGTCTACACCTACCCGGAGCTCGCCTCGGTCGGCAAGAGCGAGGAGGAGTTGAAGGACGCCGGCATCGCCTACAAGGTCGGCAAGTTCCCGTTCACCGCCAATGGCCGCGCCAAGGTGAACCTCCAGACCGAAGGCTTCGTGAAGATCCTCGCCGATGCCGCCACCGATCGCGTGCTCGGGGTGCACATCGTCGGCGCCGACGCTGGCAACATGATCGCGGAAGCCGCCGTCGCCATGGAGTTCGGCGCCGCGTCCGAGGACATCGCCCGCACCTGCCATCCGCATCCGACGTTGTCGGAAGCGGTGAGGGAGGCGGCCTTGGCGGTCGATAAACGCGCCATCGACATGTGACCGGGGCCGGGATGCGCCGCCTGCTTCACCCGATACTGGTCCTCCTCGCCGTCGTCTTCCTGTTCGAGGCCTGGCTGTGGGAGCATCTTGCCCCGGTCGTGGCATTCATCGTCGCGCGCATTCCGCTGCGCGCAATCAAGGCGGCGATCGCGACCTGGGTCGAAGCACTGCCGCCGGCGGCGACGCTGGTCGTTTTCGTGCTTCCCGAGGTTCTCCTGCTCCTACCCCTCAAATTCCTTGAGGTCTGGATGCTGGCGCATCGCAATTGGTTCGGCGCCATTGCGGTACTCGTGCTCGCCAAGCTGATCGGCGTCGGCGTCGCTGCCTTCATTTTCGACGTGACGCGGCCCAAACTGCTCGAGCTGGCCTGGTTCCGCAGGTTCTACACCAGCATGATGGCGTGGCTCGATTGGGCGCGTGCATTGATCGATCCGATCAGGCGCCGGCTCAGGTCCTACTTGCGAATGTGGGCGCCGAAACGCGCCGGACGCACGCTGCGCCTGCTCGCGCGCATCCGTCGGCGCATGCGGGCGACGCGTCCCGCCACGTGAAGCCGGGCCAAACCAGCTCTGAGAGCTACGAGACGTGAACCCCGATGCGGTCACGCGCAATATATAACAAAATCAGATCACGTGCAGCGAATGCAGGTAGTGGGGGCTGAAGTATCCAAGCGCCATGAAGACCAGTCCGACCGCGCCGAGCCCGATGGCCGCATAGACCAGCGCTATCGCGCTGGTGATGATCGCGGCCGAGGCGAGCACGATGCCGATCTGGTAGGCGGCAGACGCGAACTCGTAGTGATGATAGCGCGCCATTTGGACGTCGCGGTCGTGCTCGTATTTTTCGGCCAGCGTGCGCAGTTCCTTGCGGCCGTCCTTCTCCGCCGGATCGGACTCGTAGCGCGCCACGGTCTTCATCCATTCGTCGACCTGCTTGAGCAGTAGCGCCTTTTTCGCCTCGTCGGGCACCGTAGCGGCTTCGACCGTCAGGGCCTGCGCCGCGGTGCGCAGCGAGGTCTGGCGGATGGTCTTGGCCTGGAAGAAATTCCAGGTGTCGGAAGCTTTGATGTTGAGCGAAATGCCCTCGGTCTGCGCGCTCTTGCCGAACATTTCGGCAAGCGCCAAAAACAGCGCGATCACCGCAATCAGCAGCGCGATCTTCTTGTTGCTGTTCTCGGCCCGCGGCTTGCCGCGGCCGCCATGCCCATGCTCGTCGTGCTCGATCTGGTGATGGACTTCGTGCTGGACCGCGTGCACGCCGTGGCTCATCTCGCCCTCCGTCTTGTCGTGCGGACGATGTATCGAACCGGCAGGCCTGCGCAAGGGGAGTGGAACGGGCAAACCGAGCGCGGCGTTCGTCACACTCTCGTCATGCCGATCGCGTCCGATTGCGCGCCACCGCGCAATCGCGCCCGATCAGGCGCGGGGGTGGGCGTTGCGATAGACCTCCATGAGCCGCTCCGTGTCCACGGCGGTGTAGATCTGCGTGGTGGACAGCGAGGCATGCCCGAGCAGTTCCTGGATCGCGCGCAGGTCGCCGCCACGCGCCAACAGATGGGTCGCGAAGGAATGGCGCAGCGCATGCGGGGTGGCGGTCTCCGGCAGACCGAGCGCGCCGCGCAGCTGCGCCATCGCGAGTTGGACCACGCGGGCGGAGAGCGGGCCGCCCTTGGCGCCCACGAACAGCGGGCCATCGACGGCGGGGGGATAGGGGCAAAGCGCGAGATATTCGGCGACGAGCGTCGCGACCTGCGCCAGGAGCGGCACCATGCGCGCCTTGTTGCCTTTGCCGATCACCGTAATGACATCGCCGCCTGCGCGCGCAGGGAAGTCTCGGTGTTTGAGCCCGAGCGCCTCGGAGATGCGCAGGCCGCAGCCGTAGAGCAAGGCCAGCACGGCGGCGTCGCGCGCGAGGATCCAGGATGCGCGCTCCTCGCCGGCGCGCGTTGCCGCCTCGGTGACGCGCTTGGCCGACGCAACCGAAAGCGGCTTCGGCAGCGTCTTCGCCAGCTTCGGCGTGCGCACGGCAGCGAGCGCGCCCACCTTGCCCTTGCCGCCGCGCTCGAGAAAACGGGCAAAGGAGCGTGCACCCGCGAGCGTGCGCATCAGGGAGCGGCTGCTGACGCCGTCGCTTCGACGCGCAGCCATGAAGGCACGCACGTCGAGCGGCTTGAGGCGCGACAGGGCCGACAGTGTAAGCCGGCCGGCGAGATGGCCGGAAAGGAACGCCAGAAACTGCCGCACGTCGCGCGCATAGGCCTCGACCGTCTTGGGCGACATCCGTCGCTCGGCCGACAGATAAACGAGCCATTGCGCGAGCTCGCGCGCAACGTCGGGCGCGGCGAAGGCGTGACCGGCGGCAGGCGTCGTGCTTGACATGGCGCAATATATCTCACCCCCTTCCTTCACGCTTCCTTAACCGCTCGAAACGGCCATGCGCGTCGTCGATGTCCTCGTTCCGGTGGCCCTGGACCAGGCTTATTCCTATCGCGTGCCGGACGGGCTCGCGCTCGCGCCCGGCGACCTCGTGACCGTGCCGATCGGACCGCGCGCGGTGACCGCGGTGGTGTGGGCGGAGAACCCCAAGCCCAATCCGCGCCTGGGCAACCGCATGAAGGACGTCGAGGACAAGCTCGATGTTCCGCCGCTCAAGCCGGAATTGCGCCACTTCATCGACTGGGTATCGCGTTACACGCTCAGCCCCCGCGGCATGGTCCTGCGCATGGCGTTGCGCATGGGCGAGCATCTCGTCCCCATGCGCGAGCGCGTCGGCGTGCGGCTTGCGGGCCCGGCGCCGAACCGCATGACCG
>JBAUOM010000496.1:0-2759 GCA_049579765.1 Xanthobacteraceae bacterium | reverse complement strand
GCCATCAGCCGCTTGAAACGACGGCCCAACACCTCCCGCATCATGCCGAAATCGTCGCCGGGCACGAGATCGTCGGCGCGGATGTTGAACTTGCGATAGTGATTCTTCTGGAAGCCGTCCGGACCGGCGACGATCATGGCGCCGACCGCGTTGCTGCCCTGGATATGGCTGTTGTCGTAGACCTCGATGCGCCGCGGCACTCGCGGCAAGCCGAAAGTGGCAACCAACAGTTCCAACAGCTTGCGCTGGGAGGAGGTCTCGGCGAGCTTCCGCGCCAGCGCCTCGCGTGCGTTGGCGAGCGCATGATCGACCAGATCCTTCTTCTCGCCGCGTTGGGGGACGCTCACCTCGACCTTGTGACCGCTCTTGGTGCTCAGCGCCTCGGCGAGCAGCGCGCGCTCGTCGATCTCGTGAGAGATGAAGATGCATCGCGGGCACGGCTTGTCGTCATAGAACTGCGCGAGAAACGCGCCCAACACCTCGCTCGCGGAAAGCGAACGGTCAGCCTTGGGGAAGTAGGCGCGGTTGCCCCAGTTCTGGCCGGCGCGGAAAAAGAACACCTCCACGCAGTTGAAACCGCCGGCCTGGTGCACGGCGAACACGTCCGCCTCCTCGACCCCGCGCGGATTGATGCCCTGATGCGATTGCACCGCCGACAGTGCGGCCAGACGGTCGCGGTAGATCGCGGCGCGCTCGAAATCGAGCGCGGCGGAAGCTTTCTCCATCTCGGCTGCCAGCTCGTCCTTCACCGCCCGGCTCTTGCCCGACAGGAACGCATTCGCCTCGCGCACGAGCTCACCGTATTCGGAAAAGTCGATCTCGCGCGTGCAGGGTCCCGAGCAGCGCTTGATCTGATGGAGCAAGCACGGCCGCGTGCGGCTCTCGAAGAAACCGTCGGAGCAGGAGCGCAGCAGGAATGCGCGCTGCAGCGCCGTGATCGTGCGGTTGACCGCCCACACCGAGGCGAACGGGCCGTAATAGTTGCCATCGCGGGCCCGCGCGCCGCGGTGCTTGAGGATTTGCGGCGCCCAGTGGTCGGCGGTGATGAGGATATAGGGAAACGATTTGTCGTCGCGCAGCAGCACGTTGAAGCGCGGGCGCAGGCGCTTGATCAGGTTGGCTTCGAGCAGCAGCGCCTCGGTCTCGGTGGCGGTCGAGACGAATTCCAGCGCGGCGGTCGCCGCGATCATGCGTTCGATGCGCGGCTCGTAGCCGGTGGGACGGGTATAGGCGATGATCCGTTTGCGGATGTTCTTCGCCTTGCCGACATAGAGCACCTCGCCATTGCCGTCGATCATGCGATAGACCCCGGGCGAGGACGGCGCGAGCCTGGCGTGATCGGCGATGACCGCACGCCCGAGCCCGAGCGGTCCCGTCGGCGCGGCAAGGTCGATGGCGGCGTCCTGCTCGGGCTCGGGCAGCGCCTGGTCCTCGTCCTCCTCGACCAGTTCGGTGGTCGGGTCGATGTCCTTGTTGGGGCCGTTCATGCTGCGAAGGTAAGGTCTCGGCGCCGCGGCGGCCACTCGCCTCGAGGCGCCGGGCGCGGTCGCCGGTGCAGGACCGCTCGCACCTCCCACAGCCTCGGCGTCGGCATTCGTCCCGGCGCGCGCCGGCGACCGCGTTGGTTCGACCGCCCCCCGCGGACGCAGAGCCCATCCAGCGCCGCAGACTTGCGACATCGAGCCGCCCCCGCACGGTGCCGGTCGCCGTTGCGACCGGCACGGAGACGGGCGAGCCCGCGGCTGAACCCCGCGAGATTTTTAAGTAATCGTTGACCATATTGCGAGATTTAAACGATTTATTAACCGTATATCTGGCTATTCGATGGCTGATTCGAAGCTTAATATTGTCGAAATATTTTGATCTCGGATGTGTCTTTCTTGCACTAGATTTAAATAAAATTGCTAATACTGTTCAAGCCAAACCGACCCGAAGGAGGATAGAGTAATGAAGCGTTTGGTTGTTGCGTGTGTGGGGTTTCTGGCTGTCGCCTGCGCGGGGGGACCGGCCGCCGCCGCGGATTTCCCGCGCTATCAGCCGCCACCCCCGGCCTACGGCCCGGCCTATGGCCCGGGCTACTACTGGAGCGGGTTCTATCTCGGCATCAACGGCGGCGGCGGCTGGGGCACGTCCCAATGGGATGGCGTCGGCAACTTCGATCTCTCCGGCGGCGTCATCGGCGGCACCGTCGGCTACAATTGGCAAGTGAACCAGTTCGTGCTGGGCGCCGAGGGCGACGTCGACTGGTCGGGGATCAAGGGCACCACGACGGTGCTGTGCCCCACCGGCTGCGAGACGCGCAACAAGTGGCTCGCGACCGCGCGCGGTCGGCTCGGCTACGCCTTCGACCGCTTCCTGCCCTACGTCACCGGCGGCCTCGCGGTCGGAGACATCACCGCCAGCGTGCCGATCCTGCCGGGCGGCAGCATCACCAATGCGGGCTGGACCGCCGGCGTCGGCCTCGAAGTCGGCGTCGTCAGCAATGTGAGCGTGAAGGCCGAATACCTCTACGTGGATCTCGGCAACTTCAATTGCGGTCTCAATTGCGGCCTCGCCCCGGGGGGCAACGTGTCGTTCGACACCAGCCTCCTGCGCGGGGGTCTCAACGTACGCTTCTGATGCGAGAGCGCTGCGGCGAACGACAAGCCCCGGACCCGAGGTCCGGGGCTTTTTTTATTTGCATCGCTGACGGCGGAGCTTTGACGGGCGGATCGTGGATTGTCGCCGCGCCGCGCCCGCGCGAGGCAGCCTTCCTCGTG
>JBAUOM010000495.1:0-14568 GCA_049579765.1 Xanthobacteraceae bacterium | reverse complement strand
GGTCGCAACCGCTCGGGCGCGGCCGGTGTCGTCGGCCGTCACGCCCGGGCTGACCGCTGACCAACCGCCGGCGGGGGGCTCGGGCCCCACCGCGACCGGTTGCGGGACTTCATCCTCGGCGGGCGCGTCCGTGTGCTCGTGGTGGAGCATGCCGCACGGCGGCACGGCATCATCGCCGGTTGCCCTCAGCTCGCGCAGGAGCTCGTCGACGACTTCATCGATACTGGGGCCCTGGATCAGGGTAACGGTCGAGACCTTGATCCCGAGCGCGGCTTCGAGCCGGTTCGCCAGCGTCACCGACATCAGCGAATCGAGCCCGAGCTCGCGCAGCGGACGAGCCGCGTCGATCGTTTCGGTGATGCCGAGCGTCTTCATCGCCTCCCGCTGGACAAACCCGATCAGCCATTCGCGGCGTTTCGCCATGGGCGCTTCCCGCCATCGCGACCCGATCGCCGCCGCATCCGAACTGCGCGTTGCGCTGCCGTTTCCCGGGCGGGCTTGCGCCGTTCGATCGGATGACTCGCTTGCTCCACTCGTGACGCTCGGCCGCAATGCTTCCGGCGGCAACGATTTCAGCGACAATCCTTCGATCGCGGCTATGGACCGGCCGGTGTCTTCGTGGATGGTGATGTCGACGGTGAACATCTCCCCGCCGCCGTTTCTCGGCTGCCGACGCATGCCATGGACCCACACCTCCCGAGCGCCGACGCAGGCGCAGCGAAAACGCTCGACGCCGACCGGCAGGTAGGTGCGACGCGGCCCCTCGACCGCTTGCGTGAAATCGCCATAGCCGTCGACCAGTGCCGGATAGAGATGCAGGCAGGCGTCGAGCAGCGCCGGATGCAGCCCGGATTCGCCGTCAATGGACAGATGCGCAGGCAGCCGAACGCGCGTCAGGACCTCGCCGTTGCCCCGCTGCAGCAGCTCGATGGCGCGGAACGACGCGCCATATTCCAATCCCAGGACGCGCAAGGTCTCGTAATAGCGGTCGACCGGAATCGAGTCGGCACACCGCTGCCTGACCTGCTCGAGCTGGAGCGGATCGCTTTGCGCATTGCCCACCGAATCCCGCTTGCGCGCCACGCCGACCATATGGGTTCGCCAGTTATCGGCGGCGTTTGCACCGATGCTGGCTAGGCGAAGCTCGGCCGTCGAATCGTCCAATGGCGTGAGGATCGACTGCACGACGCGCTCTCCGCTCTCCGGCAGGACCATCGCCTCGCGATATTGCAGATTGACGATCTCGACGGCGTCGGAGCTGAAATGCTGGCGCGCGGCATCCCGCAAAGCCGTCAGACCGACCGTCGTCGGCAGCACCGCCATGCCATAGATGCGATGATCATCGAGATAGGCGAAGCGTTGCAGGCCGTAGCTGCTCTCGAATTGGGCCTCCGGCAACGCCGAGCGAAGACGCACGCCGGTCAATCCGTCGGTAAGGGCGCCGGTCGATCGCTTGGCGGTATCGGCCTCGATCCAGAAGCGGCGGTGCTCGAAAGGATAGGTCGGGAGCGACACGCGGCGGCGGGGGCATGGTCGGTTGAAGCCCTGCCAATCGACGTCGTAGCCGCGGCGGTAAAGCTCGCCGAGGCTCGTCAGGATCTCGTTCAACTCGCCTCGCTTGGCGAGCGAGCCGAGCCATGCCTTGCCGTCTTCCTTCACCGATTGTCGCCCCAGCGCGAGCAACGTGTTGCCCGGCCCGATTTCGACGAAGTCGGAAACGCCGGTTTCGGCTAGCGCCCACATTCCCTCGACGAAACGGACGGTATCGAGCGCGTGGTCGCGCCAGTACCTCGCATCCGGCGGTTCTCGCATCGGGCTCGCGGATGCGGTCGAGATCCACGCCGTCTTCGGCGGGCGTCCCTGCACGGCAGCCGCGATGCGACCGAGCTCGTCCGCAGCCGACCGCATCAACGGCGAATGGAAGGCATGCGAAACGGTCAGCAATTGGCAGCGAACGCCGAGCCCCTCGAAATGCGCGACCAGAGCCGCGACGGCGTCACGCGTGCCCGAGACGACCGTGTTCTGCGGCCCGTTCAGCGCGGCGATCGCAAGGTCGGCGCGGCCGCATCGCTCGACCGCCGCCGCCACGCTCGTCTGGTCGGACAAAACCGCGGCCATGGCGCCGTCGCGCGGCAGCGCCTGCATGAGACGCGCGCGTTCCGCGAGCAGGTCGAGCGCTTGCTCCCGCGTATACACGCCTGCGCAATGGGCCGCCGCAAACTCGCCGACGCTGTGCCCCAGGACCACGTCGGGAACGATGCCCCAGGACCGCCACAGCGCGACGAGACCGGCCTGGACAGCGAACAACGCCGGCTGCGTGTAGGCGGTTTCGTCGATCAGGCTCGCATCGGCGCAGTCGCGCAAGAGCACGTCTTTGAGCGGCCGCCCGCAACGGTCGCCCACGATCTCGGCGCAGCGATCGATTTCCTCTCGAAATACCGGCTGACTTCGGTAAAGCCCCGCACCCATCCGCGCGTATTGCGACGCCTGCCCCGAAAACAGAAAGGCCAGCCGGCGTTCCCCCATCGGCTGCGGCGCGCCGCCATTGGCGGTGCGTCCGGCGAGCGCTTCCCGCAACTGTTCTTTCGAGCACGCGACGGCGGCAGATCGCACGGGAAAATGCGTTCGACCGCCGGTGCTGGTAAAGCAAATGTCCGGCAGCGGCGCTTCATCACGCGCGAGCCACGCAAGGTGACGCTCGATCGATGCGCGCAACGCCACGTCGGTCCTTGCCGACAGCGTGAACAACGACGACTCCGGCTCACCGGCCGTGGCGGTCGCCGCCGGTGGTTCTTCCAGCACGACGAAAGCGTTCGTCCCGCCGAGACCGAGCGAATTGACGGCGGCGAGCCTGGGACGATCGCCCGCGGGCCAGTCGCGGCATTGCGTATTGACGAAGAACGGACTCGCGGCGAAATCGATTTTCGGGTTGGGATTGCGGAAGTTCAGGCTGGGCGGGATTTTTCCGTTCTTTAGCGCCAGCGCGGTCTTGATCAGGGCGGCGAGTCCGGCCGTCTGCTCCAGGTGCCCGATGTTGGTCTTCACCGAGCCGATCGCGCAGAAGCCCCTTCGGTTCGTGCGGGTACGGAACGCGCGGGTCAATGCGTCGATCTCGAGCGGATCGCCGACCACCGTGCCAGTGCCATGGCACTCGACATAAGCGATGTCGTCCGGCGACGCGTCGGCCATGAGCAAGGCCTCGACCATCGCGCGCGCCTGGCCCGCGGCGCTCGAGGCCGTGTAGCTCACCTTGTCGGCGCCGTCGTTGTTGATCGCCGATCCTCGGATCACCGCGTAGATGTGATTGCCGTCGGCGACGGCGGCGGCGAATTCCTTGAGCAGGACCGCGCCGACGCCGCTGCCGAAAATCGTCCCCCGCGCGTCGGCGTCGAAGGCGCGACAATGTCCGTCGGGCGACAGGATGCCGCCTTTCACGCTCGTATAGCCGACGGACTGCGGTACGCGCACGCTGGCGGCTCCCGCCAGCGCCATGTCGCATTCGCCAGCGAGGATCGCCTGGCAGGCGAGATGCACGGCGACCAGCGACGTCGAGCAGGCGGTCTGCACGTTGATGCTGGGTCCGGTAAGGTTGAGCTTGTAGGAAATCCGAGTGCTCGAGAAATCCTTGTCGTTGCCGAGATGGGTGAGGCCGCCGGTGTAGCCCGGCAGGTCCGCGCTGAACGGCAGTCGATCGACGAGGTAGCTGCTCACGACCCCGCCCAATCCCGTGAACACGCCGATCGGCCTGGGCGCGCTTCCGACGGGCTCTCCCGCGTCCTCGAAGGTCTCCCACGCCACCTCCAGAAGCTGCCGCTGCTGCGGATCCATCAGCCGCGCTTCCTCCGGCGAATATTCGAAGAAGGCGGCATCGAACCGGTCGGCGCCGGGCAGCATCGAGGCAGCCTTCACGTAGGACGGGTTGCGCAACAGCTCGGCCGGCACTCCCGCCGACAGGAGGTCCTCGTCGCTCAGCGTGCTGATCGACTCGACGCCGGCACAGAGGTTTTGCCAAAACGCGAGATGGTCGGCGGCGCCGGGAAAACGGCAGGCCATACCGACGATCGCGACGCCTGCGGAACCGTTCGAGCCCGTCATCTTCGCTCTCTCCGCGCGCGCCTGGTGCGGGCTCGCTTGACGCCCGCCGCGATCGCGTCGTCCTCTCCGCCGCGCGGAAGCTCCGGAAAGAACGCCTGCTGATAGGCCCGCACGAGGTCTTCGACCGACCGCACGCTGGTGATCGAAACAAGCTTGGCGAACGGATCGACGCCGAGCTCCGCCTCCAAATCGGCCACGAGGAACGCCAGGTCGAGCGAGCTGAGGCCGAGCGTTGCGTTGAGCTTGTCAGTGCCCGACAGGCGGCCGACCTCGCCGACGCGCTCTGTCAACACCGCGCGGATCCTGTCATGCACGATCGATTCGATTTGTGCGAGCGTCGGCGCGGTCAGCACGTGATGCCTCCATCGACCACGAGGGTCTGTCCGGTGATGAAGGACGCCTGCTCGGAGATCAGAAAGTGAACGGCGTTCGCGATCTCGTCCATGCGCGCCAGCCGGCCCAGCGGCGTACGCCGAGCGATGCGTCGCTTCTCCTCCTCGGCCATGCCGGCGGTCATGTCGCTGTCGAAATAGCCGGGGGCGACCGAATTGACCCTGATCCGACGCGGGCCGAGCTCGCGAGCAAGGCTGCGCGTCAAACCGTCGAGCCCCGCCTTGGTGGCACTGTAGACCGCCACGCCCGAATGGCCGCGGATGGCATGCACCGACGATATGTTGACGATGCATCCGGAGCCCTGCCGCAGCATCAACCGCGAACAGGCCTGCGCCAGCACCAGAGCCGCGGTGAGGTTCGCTTCGACGGCCGCGCCGATGTCGGACGTACGCATCGTCGGCAGAATGCCCTCCGCTGCCATGCCGGCGTTGTTGACGAGCACGTCGATCCGCCCGAACCGCTCGCCCACCTCCTTCACGAAGGCGCTCAACGCCTCGCGATCGCGCCCATCGACCGCGCTCCAATGGAAATCCCCGCGCTTGCGGGCACGCATCATATCGGTGATGAAAGCCGTCTTCGTCCGGCTCAGCGTCGCTACCGCGTAGCGCCGGTCGAGAAATCCCGATACCAGCGCGGCTCCCAGGCCACGACTCCCTCCGCTGACCAGCGCCACCTTTGTCGCCCGTGGCATGGTCGTCCTGTCCTCACGCTCCACCAACTTATGATCGGGCGTCTTCGCCGGCGCGACGCCGAATTCATGCTGGGTTGCGCGATTTCTTGAAACGCGCACCGTAATGATCCTCCACGACCACGTCGATGACGGCAGGCATTTTGTAGCGCTCGAGGTGCGCGCGGCAGAATTGGCGGACCCGCCGCTTGAGCGCATCGGGGTCCTCCGGCACGAGGGGCGTGATCTTGGCTGCGACGACCTCGCCGGTAATCGGATTCGGCCGGCCCCGCACGGTGACGTCTTTGACGTTGTCGAGCTGCAGCAGCAGGTTCTCGATTTCGGTCGGATGCACCTTCTCACCCCCCACATTTATCAGCTCCGACTTGCGGCCGAGAATGCGAATGTACTCGCCTTCGCTCTCCACGAGGTCCTGGGTATTGAACCAGCCGTCGGCATCGAACGGTGACGGCGCGTTCAAATAGCCGAGCATCGCGCTCGACGCTCTGATCCAGAGTAGGCCGTCGACGATCTTGTGCTCGAAGCCGCCAGTGCCGAGCTTGAGCCAGACCGATCCGGAGTCGCGCGATTGGGTCGGCAGGATGCCGAGCTCCGACAGACCGTAGGTCTGCTTGAGCCGCACCTCAGGCAGGGCTTCGCGGACAGCCGCAAGGGTGGAGGGGGGCATCGGCTCGGTGCCGTAAGTGATGATCTTGAGGGACGAGAGATCATGACGCCGGATGGTATCGGCGATCAGCAGCATCCGCAGGAAGGTCGGAGTCGTAGGCAGCAGCTCGATCCGATACGATTCGATCGCGGCGCATACGCCGTCCGGACTGCGCTCCCGCGTCGTGACGGTGGTCCCGCCGTGACAGAGCCCGTGCAACAGCGTGTTGATGCCCCCGATGTGGTCGAGCAACAGAAAAACGAGCGTGCGATAGGCCGGGCGCGGTCCTTCGAACTTCGCCAACAGCCGACCAAAATCGAGCACCGACGCCTTGCTCTCGCCGGTCGAGCCGGAGCTGAACAGTACCAGACCGGGTGCCTCGCGATCCTTGATCTGCCGCAACAGCGGATGGGTCACGGCACGGTCGAAGCCGGTGACGCGCCAGGAATCATCGTCGTCGAATCGAACGGCGAATTGGACCTGCGCCAAGTCCATGAGCTGCCGCCAGCGGGGTTCGGTTGCGGAGGCCAGCGGGATGATGATGTTGCGGTTCAGCAGAGCGGCCAGAAGCAACGCGCAGAGCCTGGGCGAGTAGTCGCCGCAGATAGCAAGCGTGTCTCCCGGCTTGACCCCATGTTGCGCCAATTGGGCGAGCCAGCCGTCGCAACCATCATGGAGCTGGGTAAACGACCAGCTCACATTGCTCCATATCAGTGCCGGCTTGTCGCCCCAAGATTGCAATCGCTCGGTCAACCAATGACGGTTCATGACCGCCCGACCTTGTCGCCGTGAGCTGTCTTTCAACCCCCTACCAAGCGGCTTCCTCCGCCTCGCCCGCGCGCGATCTTTGTCTTTTCAGCATGGCCTCCATGGCCTGCACCAGCCGAACGGCATGCATGACGCGGGCCGCCTGCATCGGGTCCATCGATTGCAGGCACTGCTGCAGCTTGTCCATGTCCACCGCCCCGCTCGGGCCTGCAGACGGACCGCCCGAGGCACGGAAATCGAAAGGTCCGAAATGTGCGCTCGAAGGCGCTCCGTTTTCGGCCAGGAATTCGCAGGCTCTGTGCGTCTTGTACGCCATTCGCGACATGACCTCGAACCAGTCGTGCCAGAGCTCGGCGACCATCATGGCAAAGCGGAGGTTGGATTCGGGCGTGTCGGAGCTTGACCAATTCGGCTGCGTGTTGTCGGAAAACATGAAACACCCCTCTACGAACAACAACTCCAGCGACGTTTCCCGTCCCGACGTTTCGCTTCGTTAGAGCGCGCTGCGAACATCGCACAAGTCCTGGTAGATGTCCACGCCTTGCAGTCCAAACGGGATGCGTTCCAGCCCGATCGAAGCGGGACGGCGGCGTCAATCGGCGCCGGCGTGTTTCCACGTTTGTAACGTCAACGAATGGATCGGACGCCCGCTGACCACAGCGGCCATATAGCCCGGTGCAGGATCGACACGAAAAACGGACCATCTGTGTGCGGCGGATCGGTCGCCGTCCAATGCCACGAGCCGCGGGCTCCCCACTTGGTCGAGATCAAACTCGATGCGGCCGAGATTGGCGGCCAAGTCGACGCCCAGTCCTTTGACCGCCGCCTCCTTGTGCGTCCACAAGACCAAAAACGCGTCCCGCTTGGCTGATCCGCGCAACGCGGCCAACGCTCTGCTTTCCGTCGGAGTGAAATAGCTTTGCGCGATGTCCGTGGCGTGCGGCAGATCGCGTACCTTCTCGACGTCGATGCCGACCGGGTGATCGAGCCGCACCGCGAGCATGCAGCAGTCGCCGCTGTGCGAGACGTTAAACTGCAGATTGAGAGCATTCGCCCGGGCGACCAAACGCGGCTTCCCATGACGGTTGCGCGCAAAGGTCAGTGTCGCGGCGTCTCCGCCGGTGTAGTTCGCAAGGATCTGTCGGACGATACCGTGCGCTTGGATGTAACGCAGCCGGTCGCGTTCGAATGAGAGCCGCGTGGCTTGCGCCCGTTCTTCCCGGTCCAAGATGGGCAAGAAGTCGGCCGTCGCGCGGCGGTCGTCGACGAGCTGCGCAGCCCACACGTGGATTTCGCCGCTCGATAAGCCCGGATGGCTCACACGGGCATGCGTCATGACGGCGACCTCGCGCCTGCCGCTTGCATGCCCGCAGATGCGCGCAAGTCCTCGACGATCTCCTTGGTGAGAGCCTCCGCCGCAGTCGAGAAGTAAAAATGCCCCCCGGGGAAAATGCAGCTCCGGAATGTCCCGCAGGTGAGGTCGCTCCAGGACTTGAGGGCGCCGGAATGAGAGAGGTCGTCGGTGCCGCCGAATGCGGTGATCGGGCAGGCAATGCGATCCCCGGGTTCGACCGCGTAGTCTTCCACCAGCGCAAGGTCGGCCCTCAGGGCCGGCAGCAGGGCAGCTATCAGTTCCGGGCGTTCCATGATGGCTGTCGGCGTGCCGCCAAAACGGCGCAGCATGGCAAGCAAGTCGCGATCCGAGCGTGCACGTGCCGGGGCGGGATCGGCACGAGCGCGATCGGGGCTGCGGCGGGCGGAAACGAACAGGTGCGCGGCGGCCCGGCCATCGGCCGAGCGCAAGCGTCGGGCAGCTTCGTGGGCCATCCAGGCGCCCACGCTGTGGCCAAAAAAACCGAACGGCACTACCATCAGCGGCCGGAGCGCGTGATGCAGCGCCTCCATGAGCGCCGTCATGGAGGTGAATGGTGGCTCCTCGAGGCGCGCGGAACGGCCGGGTAGCTCCACCGGACAGAAATCGACGTCGGAAGGCATGAAGCGTCGCAATGGCCGGTAAAACGCAGCATTTCCTGCAGCGTGCGGAAAGCAGAAAAGGCGGCAGCGGACGGCGGCGCCTTCATTGCGAAATGGGACCCAACTGTCGAGCGCCATTGCATCCATCGGACTGGGCCTGCCGTCCGTGCCGGGACGGTGCCGGAACAAGCGGCGACGGGCAAGACAGGGCCCCGCGCCGGGGAGTGATCGTAGCGCAGGTTCCGGCGAGGTGCGCACCGGCTCGCCGCCAAGAACATGCGCCACTCGACAATTTCCGGCGCGTGACGCGGATCCCAAGGGCCGCGACGCGCTCCGGACATCGCGCTGCGGCGGCCGGCGGCCGAGCACGGTACGGCTTTTCATGTGAATGAACGGAGGGGATGCGTGCCGACATTCAAGGCGATTGTGGTCGAGAAGAGCGATGGCGGGCAAAAGGTCGGCCTCACCGATTTCGACGAAGCCAATCTGATGGAGGGCGATGTCACCGTCCGCGTCGAATGGTCGACGGTGAATTACAAGGACGGGCTCGCGCTCACCGGCAAGGCGCCGGTCGTTCGCCGCTTTCCGATGATTGCCGGCATCGATTTGGCCGGCACGGTGGACTCCTCTTCACATCCGCAATGGAGCCCGGGCGATCGGGTCGTTCTCAATGGCTGGGGGTTGGGCGAAACGCATTTCGGCGGCTACGCGGAAAAGGCGCGGGTCAAGGGCGATTGGCTGGTGCGCCTGCCCGCGCGCAACAGCACGCGCGGAGCGATGGCGATCGGCACCGCCGGCTATACCGCCATGCTGGCGGTGATGGCGCTCGAGCGTCACGGCGTCACGCCCCAACAGGGGCCGGTGATCGTCACCGGAGCGACCGGAGGACTGGGCTCGATCGCGGTGGCCCTGCTCGCCCGGCTCGGGTTTGCCGTCATCGCCTCGACCGGGCGTCCGACCGAGGCGGACTACCTGAAAAGCCTGGGCGCCCGCGAGATCATCGAGCGCAAGGAACTCCAAGGCGCTGCCAAACCGCTTGGCCAGGAGCGATGGGCCGGCGGCATCGATACCGTCGGGTCGACCACGCTGGCCAACGTGCTGTCGATGACCCGCTACGGTGGCGCGGTCGCCGCCTGCGGACTGGCCGGCGGGATGGACTTGCCGGTGACGGTCGCGCCATTCATTCTGCGCGGGATCTCGCTCATCGGCATCGACTCCGTGATGTGCCCCATGGAACGGCGGCGCGAGGCCTGGAAGCGACTGGCATCCGATCTCGATGCCGGAAAGCTCGCCGCGATGACCAGCGAGATCGATCTCCCGGGGGTCGTGGAGGCGGGCCGGCGGATCGTCGAGGGCGGCGTCCGCGGCCGGATCGTGGTCAAGATCGGGTAGCGCGGGAGAGCCCGCGGTTTGCGGTCGCGCCGCTCGCCCCGCGAAGGAGTGCGGTCATCGCCGAGGCCCAAGCCGATCGAGCGCGTGTGCTGCCCGGCGGCCTTTTGGAATCGGCGCCGAAAACGGCCGGATGCGCCCTCGATCCAAGCCTCTGGCGCCGTGAGCCCCAGGATATTTGCTTTTTTGCAATTCAATCAGTGCGGTTCTGTCGAAAGAATAATGGGAGGCTCTGGGAGGCGGGCAATTCGAAATCCATAGTCGTAGGCTATACTGTTGTCGCTTGGACGAAGGCCTGCGACAAGCGATCGACGGGAAGCGCGGAGCTCCGTTGCTGAATGCGCGGGCAGGGGAGGCGATGCTCATGTCGATTCCAGGCGGCAAGCAGCCGGCGGAGCGGACGCGGGACAAGTTGTCCCTCCTCCGCAATCATCCGTTGTTTCGCGATCTTCCTCCGGCCGTGATCGAGCATCTCGGCTCCTACATGAAGACGCGCCGGGTGGCGCGCGGCGCCACCATTTTCGCCAAGAACGACCCCGGCACCGGGCTCATGGGCGTGCTCGCCGGTGCGGTCAAGGTCAGCGTCGCCTCCGCCGAGGGCAAGGACATCGTGCTCAACATCTTCCGCGAGGGCGAGATCTTCGGTGAGATCGCGTTGCTCGATGGCCGTCCGCGCACCGCCGACGCCGTCGCCATGTCCGCCTGCGAGCTCATCATCATCGAGCGGCGCGATTTCGTTCCGTTCCTGAGCAGTCACCCCGACGTGATGCTCAAGTTCATCGAAATTCTCTGCTCGCGGCTGCGCCGTACCAGCGAGCAGGTGCAGGACGTGACGTTTCTCAATTTGCCGACCCGGCTCGCGAAGGCGCTGCTGGAGTTGACCTCGGGTGATGAGGGATCCGCGCCCAAGCGCAAGGTGGCCATCACCCAGCGCGAGATCAGCCAGATCATCGGCAAGTCGCGCGAGAGCACCAACAAGCAGCTGCGCGCGTGGGCCAAGCGCGGATGGATCAGGCTCGAACGGGGTGGCGTCAACATCGTGACGCCCGATAAGCTGGCAGCGGTCGCCGCCGAAGGCTCCGAGCTCGATCCGTCCTGAGGCGGGACTACGATGCATTCGACGCCGGATCATGGCAGCTTGTCGTATTCGCGCCGGACGGCCTGCTCGATGAGCGCTTCCGCGTCCTCGTTCCAGTGCTTCGAGCCGCAGCGGTCGCAGATGCCGATGGGGATTTCAACCTGGCAGAAAACGTAGCCCCTGTCGGTCCACTGCCGGAACGCAACCTCTTGGTTGTGTCGGGTGACCTGGCCGTTTCTGCAGAAGTCGCAGCGCAATGCGTCCTTTGGATGAGACATGCTCCCCACCGACCGTGAAAGCCCACGCCGGCAGGGTCGCATGAGCTTTTCTGCAGGTTGTGTGAAGTAGTTCACACGCGCGGCCGTTTTCCTCAAATCCGAGCAGTCGGTGTGAAATCGCGCAGGCGCGCTCGCACTGTCGAGGTTGCGTCGGGCCCCGCCTGCCCGCGCGCTATGCCAACGCCCCGACGACGCCTTCGGCTTGCAGCAGTTCCGACAGCCGCCGGCGCGCATAGAACATGCGTGTCTTCACGGTGTTGCCGGGAATGCCGACGATGACTGCGACCTCCTGCACCGATTTCTCGTGATAATAGACGAGATCGATGACTTCCCGATGCTCCCGCGACAGGCGGGTGAGACACTGGCGCAGGATCTCTCCCCGGCGCTTGTTCTCGAAGGCGGCCTCCGGACCGTCGGCGGGGTCGCTCGCCTCCTCGATGTCCACGTTGGGCGGTGCCGCGGCCCGGCGCCGCAGTTCGGCGAGCGCCGTGTAGCGGGCGATCGCCAGCAGCCAGGTAGTCGCCGCCGCCCGCGCCTCGAACCGGTGTGCCTGCCGCCAAACGCTGAGGAACACGTCGCTGGTCAGGTCCTCGGCCAGCGCGTTGTCGCGCACGAGCCGCAGGATGAAGCGGTAGATCCGCGTGTGATGCCGCGTGAACAGGACCTGCATGGCGAGCCGGTTGCCGGCTGCGATCTTCGCGATCAGCGCCTCGTCGGAGTGTTGGCGGCTGTCGGTCGGCCGCCGTTGGGCTGAAACGAGAGGCGTCGGTCCGGCGAATTCGTTGCGCATCGGTAGCTCCCCTATTTTCGATCTACCGACATGCCTAGAGCGCCCGGTGGAAACGCTCTGTTAACCACTTCACAAATGGGAGCATGCTTTTTTCGGCCTTTGGCGCGCGCCGGAACGCGGGAGCGCCCGGCTTTGGCGGTCTCTCTTGCGGTCGCTCGCCGCTGCACCGCGTTCCTTCATGCTCGCGGCACGAGCCTCCCGCGACGCGGAGAGCCGATCTCCCCAAAGTTTGGGCAGAAGGTTAAAGTGACCGTTGAAGACGGCACCGACGACGATTCGGAACCGCGGGAGGCGGTCGCATGCGTGACGGTGGTACGCTCGGCCGCGGGCGAGCTCTGCCCGCCGCGGCGATCACGCTCGTTCTCGCGTTCGCGACGGGCGCACGCGCCGACGACAAGCTCCTCGAGGAGACCGTTGGATTCACCGGGACGGTGCTCTTTCTCCAGGGCCATGTTCCGGCCCTCGTCATCGCTGCCGTGCGCAATGGCGAGCGCGCTGTCTTCGGCTTCGGCGAGACGTCGGATGGTTCGGGCAAGCCGCCCGACGGCAATACCTTGCTGCGCGTCGGATCGCTGACCAAAGCGTTTACAGGACAGGTTCTCGCCGCTCTCGTCGCCGGCAAGACGGTGAAGCTTACCGATCGCCTGCAGGACCGGCTCGGGTGGAACGTGACCGTTCCGGCCCGCGACGGTCATCAGATCAGGCTGATCGATCTCGTGACGCATTCCTCGGGGCTGCCGCGAGAGGTCGCGCGCGAGCCGGGTCCACCCGATGACCCGTTCTCCACCTTGACGCCCGAGGCCTACGGCAAGGCGCTCGCCTCCGATCCGCTGCTCTTTGCGCCCGGGACCGGAGCGCTTTATTCCAACTTCGCTTTCGACGTCCTCAGCGCCGCGCTGGCGCATGCCGCGGGGAAGCCGTACGACGCGCTGCTCAAGGAGCTCGTCCTCGATCCGGCCGGATTGAAAGACACGGTGCTCGCGCTGCGCGCCGGCGACCGCGCCCGCCTGCTGCAGGGCCACGACTTCGACGGCAAGCCTCTGCCCGACGTGAAGACGCCGCTGATCGCGGCCGGTGCGAGCGGGATCTACTCGACGCCCGACGACGTGCTGCGCTGGCTGTCCTGGCACCTCGACCGGTTCGCGTCCGATCAGGCGGAAATCCGGCTGCTCGATCACGCCGCCTACCTGCCGCGCGACGGGCTCGATCCCGTCTACGGGCTCGACGAGTCCGGCCGCATGGACGCCATGAGCCTCGGCTGGATCGTCATGGCGCCGCGCGGCGACCGCCCGCTCATTCTGCAGAAGGCCGGCGGCTTGCAAGGGATCTTCACATACACCGCCTTCGCACCGACGCGGGGCGTCGGCGTCTTCGTCGCGATCAACAAGTTCGACTTCGGTGCCGCCCTGGCGATGGCGGGCGCCGTCAACGAACTGATCGCGCAGCTTGCCCCCCGCTGAGGCGCGGCGGCGGTCGCGCTGGCCTGGCGCCGGCTGGACCGCCATGGCGTGGCGGCCGCGAGCGATGATCCGAACGGTGCTGCGCTCTCGCATCTCGTCAGCAGAGGAGATATCGCTGTGCAACAGGTGATCCCGACGCCGGGCGTGCTGCAATACGAGCAGTACGGCTTCACCAACTGCGTTCGCTTCGAGGGCGTGCTCTAACTCTCCGGCATCTCGGCCCTCGACTCGCAGGGCCGGGTGATCGGCGACGACATCGAGACGCAAGCCGTTCATACCTACCCGGAACATCGAGCGGGTGTTGCGCGCCGCCGGCTCCGACCTCGGCCGCATCTTGCAGATGACGAGCTTCGTCGTAGATCTGGGAAAGAACGGCGCCGGCTATGTCGCGGCCCGCCAGAAGATTCTGACGCGGCCGACCTATACCAGCGCGACGATCGGCGTCGCCGCGCTGATGGTGCCCGGGCTGCTGCTCGAGGTGCAGTGCTGCGCCGCGGCGGCGTAGTCGGACGCGAGCCCCGGCCGCCGGCCACGAAATGCCGACGACGGCTCAAACCAAATCGCCTGCAAAGCGTTGTCCTGAAAGCCCCAGGAGATCGCCATGTCAATTGTTCGGCTCATTCACATCAAGGTCGATCCGGCCGAGATGGACCACGCCCTGCGGATCTGGAAGACGGAATGCGCGCCGCTCATGATCCAGCAAAAGGGCTGCATTTCGGAAAAGCTCCTGCGCTGCCGCGAGGCGCACGAGCTGATCTCCTACTCGGAGTGGGACAGCGAAGCCGACATCGAGCTTTACCGCAGCAGCGACGCCCACGACCAGATCGTGCGGCACGCGCGTGCGCTCAAGGGCTCGAAGGCACAGGCGAAGCTCTACGACCTCGTCACCTGACGGCAGCATGTAGCGCCGCGCCGCAGCCGCTCAACCGCTGGATGGCGCTTACCCCGCCGAGCTGGCGCAGGGAACGCTCAAGCTCGACCGGACGGTCATGAGCACGTTGCGCAAGGG
>JBAUOM010000494.1:0-2708 GCA_049579765.1 Xanthobacteraceae bacterium | reverse complement strand
AGGCCGACCGCTTCGGCATCGCGGCGCACGTACTCGCCGTGCGCGACGGCTGCACGCCCGATCGCTGCGCTGCTTTTGCATTGCTGCAGGACGCGAGTCGCCTCAGCGCGAACCTCGCCGAGCGCCCGTTCCAAGCCCACGTCACCCGCCATGCGGCTGCCTGGCCGGGGGACGACAGCCGCCCGTTGGCGGGCAACCTCCCGGTCACCGCGACCACTTCGGCGCCAGGTGCGGCGCCGAAACCGCCGAGCAATCTGTATTTTCCCTCGGCGTCCTCGATCCCGCCGGTCAACATCATGACTGCGGAGCCGGCTGCGCCGCCGCGCCACGATACGACCGGTGCAGCCGAGGCGGGTGCGGCGCCGACGCGCAAAGGAGCAACGGGCGCCGCATCGGCACGTCCGCCCGCGAGCCCCAACCCCGCGCAGGCGCGACCGGCGCCGACGCCGCTTGTCCCCCCCCAATAGGTCTTCTTCTTCTGAGGATAAGCCCCGCGCCGGCATAGCCGCGCGGAACCGACGCGCGTTATGATTTCGTCACAGTCCGCTCGGCAAAATCCACCGTGACCCTTCACCTCATCAAGCTCTGCGTGGGATGCGACTCGGTCCAGGACCTCGAGAGTTGGGTCCGCGAGAAGCTCGCGGACCGCAAGAAGCGTGGGCTTTCGCGCGAGCATCTGCACCGCACGCGCATGGTGCCCAAACGCGCGGACGAGCTGCGTGACGGCGGCTCGCTCTATTGGGTGATCCGCGGCGAGATGATGTGCCGGCAGCGGCTCATGGACGTGCGTCCCTTCGTCGACAAAGCAGGGGTCGGCCGCTGCTATCTGGTGCTGGAGCCGAAGCTCGTCTTGGTCGAGCCGCGGCCGTGGCGGGCGTTCCAAGGCTGGCGCTATCTCGCGGACAAGGAGGTTCCACGCGACCTCGACCATGCCGCGCCCGGCGCCCGGAACATGCCGGAGGCGCTGCGTCGCGAATTGCGCGGGCTCGGCCTGCTCTGATCCTCGGCGACGGCACGGCGCGACCGTGTCGCCACGCATGTCAATGCGGTTACGACCGCACCGCCACATTGTCGATCAGGCGGGTTTTGCCGATACGCGCGGCCACGAGCAGCCGGATCGGGCCATCTGCGAGCGAGGCGACCGGTTTCAGCGTATCGGCGTGGCGGGCTTCGAGATAGTCGAGCGCGAACCCGGCCTGCTCGATCGCTGCGCCGCCCTCGTCGAGCACTCGCGCCGGCAACTCGCCGAGCGCGATCCTGCGCGCGCAATCCGTGAGAACGCGATGCAGCGCCGGCGCCGCCGCCCGCTCGCTCGCGGAGAGATAGCTGTTGCGCGAGGACAAGGCGAGGCCGTCGTGCTCGCGTACCGTGGGGACGCCGACGATCCTGAGCGGCAGGTCGAGATCTTGCGCCAGCCGCGTGACCACCTTGAGCTGCTGATAGTCCTTTTCGCCGAACAGTGCGATGTCGGGGCCGCACTGGATCAGCAGTTTGGCGACCACCGTTCCTACCCCCGAAAAGAAATGCGGGCGAAACTTGTCCTCGAGCCCCGCCGTCGCCGGTCCCTGCGGCACGATGCGCGTGGCGAAATCGGGTGGATACATCGTCGCGGCGGACGGCGCCCACACGAGGTCCACCGCCATTTCCGCGAGCATCGCGAGATCGGCGTCGAACGCGCGCGGATAGCTCGCGAAATCTTCATGCGGCGCAAATTGCGCCGGATTGACGAAGATCGATACGATCAGACGCGCCGCGCGCCGGCGTGCTGCCCGCACCAGCGCGATATGGCCGGCATGGAGGGCGCCCATCGTGGGTACGAGGGCGATCCGCTCTCCGGCCCTTCGCCACGGCATGACGGCGCGGCGCAATGCCGAAACCGTGCGCACGACTCGCGGGGTCATGGGACAGACTCGCGGGGTTGAGGGGCGAAACGTTGCGCAGGCTAGCAAAGGCGCGACCGCGACTCCACGCACGGCTCGCGTGCGGCCCGATGCCGGGAGAGAGGCCGGGCATTGCGTCGGCGCGGGGATATGGCCACCTTAAGGGCGGCGGAATTGTCGCCTATCGAGGTGGGCTGCTCCATGGCCAGTGATCGCAAGGAGGGGCCGGAAACGGATCGCCGCCACGCGCCGGCGCCGGCCGCCACGCGTGCCGAGATAGACGCCTTCCTCGCCAAGGTGAAGAGCCTCATGCCGGCGCCCGCTTCCGGCGGCCGCGGACGGCTCATCTTCGCGCTCGACGCCACCATGAGCCGGCAGCCGACGTGGGATTCCGCCTGCCACCTGCAGGCCGAAATGTTCCGCGAGGCGGCGGCGATCGGCGGCCTCGACGTGCAACTCGTCTACTATCGAGGTCTCGCCGAATGCCGGGCCTCGGTCTGGGTGTCGCAGGCCGAACGGCTCGCCGCGCTGATGGAACGCATCGATTGCCGCGGCGGCCATACCCAGATCGGCAAGATCATCGCCCATGCCAAGCGCGAGACCCGCGCTCGCCCGGTGCAGGCGCTGGTCTTCGTCGGCGACGCAATGGAGGAAAAGCTCGACGAGCTTTGCCACGCGGCCGGCGAGCTCGGGTTGCTCGGTGTTCGCGCGTTCATGTTCCAGGAGGGTGCGGACGCCGTCACCGAACAGGCTTTTCGCGAGGTCGCGCGCCTGACCCGCGGCGCCTATTGCCGCTTCGATCCGGGCGCCGCCGGGGAGCTCGCCGAG
>JBAUOM010000493.1:0-37945 GCA_049579765.1 Xanthobacteraceae bacterium | reverse complement strand
GGTCGGCGACGGCGCCTTCCAGATGACGGGGTGGGAGCTCGGCAATTGCCGGCGTTACGGCTTCGACCCGATCGTCGTTCTGTTCAACAATGCGAGCTGGGAAATGTTGCGGGCATTCCAGCCGGAGTCACGCTTCAACGACCTCGACGACTGGAACTTCGCGGCGATCGCGCCCTTCCTTGGCGGACATGGCGAGCGGGCGACGACGCGACGCGAGCTCAAGGACGCGCTCGATCGTGCCGCGGCACGGCGCGGCCGATTTTCGCTCGTCGAGGTCATGCTGCCGCGCGGCGCGACATCGCGGACGCTGGCCCGCTTCGTATCGGGCTTCACGGCGGCAAGGACGCGTTCGGCGCCGCCATGACGGCGCTCGAATTGGTCGGGACTGTCTCGGCGATACAGGTCATTCGGAGAAAAGCCGTGTCGCTCGCGCCGCTCTTGAACGCCGCCCCTGCGATCCAGCTGCACGCCTTCGCCGCCCTGGCCGCCTTTGCGCTCGGTGCCGTGCAGCTCGGCGCGCCCAAGGGCACGCTGCCGCATCGCACCGCAGGTTGGATGTGGACCACGCTCATGGTGGTCGTCGCCGGGAGCTCGTTCTTCATCCACGAGCTGCACGTGTGGGGGCCATGGAGCCCGATCCATCTGCTCTCGGTCTTCACGCTGATCACGCTTCCGCTGGCGGTCATGCACGCCCGACGCCACCGGGTCGGCAGGCACCGTAACGCCATGATCGCGATCTTCGTCGGGGCTCTCGTGATCGCCGGTGCCTTCACCTTGGCGCCCGGCCGGATCATGCACGCCGTGGTGTTCGGCAATTGACGGCGGCCTGCGGTGCGAGCTTGGTCCGAGCGAGTGGCGTAACCGGCAAGCAGGCCGGAAGCCGGCTCTGCCGCTTGACGATAAGTAGCTGAATTCCCATATGAAATCAGCCCGGTTCCGACGCGTTTTGCGGTGGCGCGTGGGGCCTGAATCAGCTAAGAAATTTCCTTGAATTCACGCCGCATGGAATCCTCCTTTGGCTGACGACGACGCTCAGCAGCCGGAACAGCCCGGCCCGTCCGACATTCGCCCCGTCTCCATCACCGAGGAGATGAAGCGCAGCTATCTCGATTACGCCATGAGCGTGATCGTGGCACGCGCGCTGCCGGACGCGCGCGACGGACTCAAGCCGGTGCACCGGCGCATCCTCTATTCCATGCACGAGAACGGCCATACGCCGGACCGCAAATACGTGAAGTCGGCGCGCGTCGTCGGCGACGTGATGGGCAAATACCACCCGCACGGCGACCAGGCGATCTACGACGCCTTGGTGCGCATGGCGCAGGGCTTCTCCATGCGGCTGCCCCTAATCGACGGGCAGGGGAATTTCGGCTCAGTCGACGGCGATCCGCCGGCGGCCATGCGCTACACCGAATGCCGTCTGGCGCGGCCGGCAATGGAGCTGCTCGAGGACATCGACAAGGACACGGTCGATTTCCAATCGAACTACGACGGCAACGAGAAAGAGCCGGTGGTGCTGCCGGCGCGCTTCCCGAATCTGCTGGTGAACGGCGCGGGCGGCATCGCGGTGGGGATGGCGACCAATATCCCGCCGCACAATCTCGGCGAGGTGATCGACGCCTGCGTCGCGTTGATCGACAATCCCGGCCTCGGCATCGACGAATTGATCGGCATCATTCCCGGTCCCGACTTCCCGACCGGCGGCATCATCCTCGGCCGGGCCGGCATCCGCGCCGCCTACCATCTCGGCCGCGGCTCCATCGTCATGCGCGGCAAGGTCGAGATCGAGACCTCGCGCGGTGATCGCGAGGCGATCATCATCAGCGAGATTCCCTACCAGGTGAACAAGGCCGCGATGGTCGAGCGCATCGGGGAGCTGTGGCGCGACAAGAAGATCGACGGCATTTCGGCGCTGCGCGACGAATCCGACCGCGACGGCTATCGTGTCGTCATCGAGATCAAGCGCGACGCGATGGCGGACGTCGTGCTCAACCAACTCTACCGCTACACCCCGCTGCAATCGACTTTTGGCGCCAACGTGGTTGCGCTTGAAGGCGGTCGCCCGCTGGTGATGACCCTCAAGGACCTGCTCGCGTCCTTCATCGCCTTCCGCGAGGAGGTGATTTCCCGGCGCACCAAGCATCTGCTCGGCAAGGCGCGCGACCGCGCCCACATTCTCGTCGGGCTGGCAATCGCGGTGGCCAACATCGACGAGGTGATCAAGCTCATCCGCGCCTCCAAGGACGCCAACGAGGCGCGCGAAGCGTTGATGGGCCGCGATTGGCCGGCAACCACCGCCGCGTCGCTCATCGAGTTGATCGACGACCCGCGCCACAAGGTGACCGCGACCGGCACGGCGCGACTCTCCGCCGAGCAGGCCAAAGCCATTCTCGACCTGCGACTCCAGCGCCTCACCGCGCTCGGGCGCGACGAGATCAAGGCCGAGCTCGACAAGCTCGCCGAGGAGATTGCCGACTATCTCGATATCTTGCGCTCGCGCGCGCGCATCCAGGCGATCGTCAAGGACGAGCTCCAAGCCGTGCGCACGGCTTTTGCCACGCCCCGCCGAACGGTCATTCTCGAGTACGAAGGGGAGGTGGAAGAAGAAGACCTGATCCACCGCGAGGACATGGTGGTGACCGTCTCACACCTGGGCTACGTCAAGCGGGTGCCGCTTTCGACTTATCGTGCGCAAAGGCGCGGCGGCAAGGGGCGGGCGGGGATGCAGACGCGCGAGGAGGACTTCGTCTCGCGGCTGTTCGTGGCCTCGACCCATACCCCGGTGCTGTTCTTCTCCTCGCATGGTCGGGTGTACAAGGAGAAGGTGTGGCGGCTGCCGCAGGCCGCGCCGCAGGCGCGCGGCAAGGCGTTGATCAACATCCTGCCGCTGGAGCAGGGCGAGTTGGTCACCACCGTCATGCCCTTGCCCGAGGACGAGAAGACGTGGGGCGAGCTCGACGTCATGTTCGCCACTACGCGCGGCACCGTGCGGCGCAACAAGCTTTCCGATTTCGTCGACGTGCGCCGCTCTGGCATCATCGCCATGAAGCTCGACGAGGGCGAAGCGATCGTGGACGTGCAGATCTGCACCGAGCGGGACGACGTGCTGCTGACGTCGGCCGGCGGGCAGTGCATCCGCTTCCCCGTCACCGACGTGCGCGTTTTCCAGGGCCGCACCTCCATGGGCGTGCGCGGGATCGCGCTCGCCGAGGGCGACAAGGTGATATCGCTTTCGATCCTGCGGCACGCTGGTGCCTCCGGCGACGAGCGCGCCGCCTATCTCAAGCGCGCGAGCGCGGTGCGGCGCGGGCTCAACGGCGAAGCGGAAGAGACCGCGCCCGACGCCGAAGAGGCGCACGAGTCTGCCATCGGCGACACGATCGAGCTCGGCGAGCAGCGCTATGTGGAAATGTCGGCGGCGGAGCAGTTCGTTCTCACCATCTCCGAGCGCGGCTTCGGCAAGCGTTCCTCGTCCTACGAATATCGCATCACCGGACGCGGCGGCAAAGGCATCGTCGCGATGGACGTGCGCGAGCGCGACGGCACGGTCAGGCGGAAAACCGGCAAGCTGATTGCCTCTTTCCCGGTCGAGGATCAGGATCAGATCATGCTAGTCACCGACGGTGGCCAACTCATCCGCACGCGCGTGGAGGGTATCCGCATCGCCGGGCGCTCGACCCAGGGCGTGATCGTGTTCGATACGGCCGAGGGCGAGCGCGTGGTTTCGGTCGAGCGGATCAGCGAAGAAGGCGACGAGAACGGCACGGGCTGAAGCGGATTGTCGCTCGAGCGGGCCGATCAATCGAAACGATTCGCTTTGCGTCGGCCAGACGAGAAACCGTGGCTTTTGGGGCTTGCGCATGAATTGGGAAATGCTCGCCGCTTTCTTCCTGATCACCCTGGTTCTGGTGGTTACTCCGGGCCCCATTGTGACCTTGGTCATTGCAACGGGTGCAAGCCAAGGCACGCGGGCCGCGCTCACTACCGTTGCCGGCACCACGATCGGCAACGCAGTTCTGCTGACTGCCATCGCGCTCGGGCTGAGTTGGGTGCTCAACAACGCCGCAACCTTGTTCGAAATCCTGCGCTGGGCGGGTGCGGCTTACCTGATATGGCTCGGTATTCGAGCGTGGTGCGATGCCGGCAAGAGCGGCGCGGCGATCCATCCGCGCGCGCGTGTGCATTTCTGGCGCGGTTTCGTGGTGGCGCTGTCGAATCCGAAGACGATCGCGTTCTTCACGGCGTTCTTGCCGCAGTTCGTCGATCCCGCGCTGCCGGTTGAGCGCCAACTCGCGGTAATGTGCGCCGTGTCGGTCGTCCTGGCCGCACTTACGGATTCCGGGTGGGCCGTGGCAGCCGGGCTCGGTCGTGCCTGGCTGATGACGTCATGGCGCGCCAAGTTGCTCGGTCGTTTGTCCGGTGTGGCGCTGGTCGGAGGCGGCATCTGGCTGTCGTTGGCGCGTCGGCAGGCCTGACCGGGTCGATCGGTGCTTCCGCTCACCAGGTGAGGCGGGCACGCGCCATATGACCTGTCCACGCGCCGGACGCGGAGCATGGTCCGCCGACAAGCCGAGCGCGATGATCGTTTGTGCTCCCGGTCTCGAAGCCCTATGATCGCCGGAATGATTTCCCCTGTCGCGGGGGCTTGGCCCGCGCCCGCACTTGCACTCTAGATGGGGTCCGATCGTGCGTCTGACGCGGCTCGCAAGCGGCGATACGGAACCTTTGGCCCCCTGCCGGCGTTGCCTATTTTCGGCGGTGGTCGGGGGACAGGTACTGAGTTGAGCCGATCCGAAATGCGCCTGCCGGACGACGACAAGAAACACAATGTTGTTCGCTTGGGGACCGAGACGCTGTTTGCCATCGCCGATCAGCTTCGCCGAATGTACGATGCCGATCTGCGTACCAAACCGTCGGAGGAGCTCGAGCAGCTCATGCAGCGGATCGAGCGCGGCGATGACCTCCCTTAGATCGTCGCGCGCCCTGGCTGACCGCACTCGTGTTGGGTTTGCTCTTGGCTTGCGGCTCTTCGCCTTCGTGTTTCTGCCGGCAGACCGGGCCCATCACGAACATTAGCCCGGTCCCGTGGAGCGACCCATGGTGGCGCCGACGAAGCAGGGCGTACAGTTTCCGGGATTTCTTCGGCTGTGGCTTGTTGCCGCGGCTTCGGCGATGCCGATCGCCGACGGCGTTCTCGCCGCGGATACATGCGCGGGACATCAGTTGCTGCGAATGCGGCGGCCGGAGCTGAGCTGCAGCAACGTCAAGCCGCATATCTACCCCTCGCCCGATGGGGCGTTACGCGCTCTGGTGTATCCCGTGGATATCAGCCTCGATGCGACGCCCGACATGGAAAGCCGCGTCGTGATCCGTACCCGTAAAGGCGACACCCTGGCTTCGAAGGACTATTCGTCGCCGCGCGGCTTCAACGGCTACTATGTCGTGAATGCGAAATGGTCACCGGACTCCAAGTTTTTTGTTTACACCATGTCGTCTTCCGGCGGTCATTCGCCGTGGCAATTTCCAATGGCGGTTTACAGCCGCGAGAAGGACTCGTTCGCGGCATTCAGCGACATGATCGATGGGAATCCGACTGTCTCGGGCGATTTCAAGTTCATCGGGCCGCATACGGTGGTGGCCAGCACCTGGAAGCGACCGGGCGCTTTGGACGACAAGGTTCCTGTCACGGTAGATCTCGCGGAGGCATTCAGAAAGCTGCCGCCCTCTCCGAACTAGGTCGGCCCGCGTCGTGCCGTCGCGGATGCGGGGGCACAACGGCGGAGGACATCCACGGCGGCCCAAGCCGTCGGGCTGAGCGCCGGGCCTGCGATCGGCGGATTCGTGCTGGACGCCCTGGACTGGCGCTGGGTGTTCTGGATCAACGTGCCGGTCGGCCTCGCCGGTACCGTCCTGGGCTGGTTCGTGCTTCCGCCGACCAAGGACTTGCCGGATGACAGCCGGTTCGACTGGCAGGGGGCGCTCCTGATCGCGCCCGCGCTCACCGCGCTGGTGGCGATGCTGAACGAGGGATACGCATGGGGCGCGACGTCGCCGCTGCTGCTCGGCTGTGCGGTGCTGGCGGTAGGCCTGCTGGCCTTGTTCGTGCGCGCCGAACGGCGCGCCGAAACACCGCTGATAGATCTCACGTTGTTCAGCCGCCCCGCGTTCTCGGCCGGCAATGTCGCCGGCCTGCTGTCCTACGCGGCGTTGTTCGGGCTGTTCTTCCTGATGCCGTTCGTGTTCGTGCGCGTCTACCGGGATTCGATCTTGGCCGCAGGGCTGCGGCTCACCATCGTTCCCGTGATGCTCGGCATGGTGGCGCCGATTGGCGGAGCGCTCTATGACCGGCTCGGCGCTCGTATCCTCACCACGTCCGGCATGCTCATCTGCGTGGGCGCCGCGGTCCTGTTGCTCGCGGTCATGAACGGCACCCCGGCGAGCCTCCCGTTCGTGATGCTGGCCTTGGCGTTTTTCGGCATTGGGCAAGGCTTGTTCATCTCTCCCAACAACAGCGCCATCGTGGCCGCCGCGCCGCAAAGCCTTACCGGCGAGGCCGGCGGCCTCCTGAACGTCATGCGCTCGTGCGGCATCAGCGTCGGCGTCGCCGCTGCCTCCTCGCTGCTCGCGTGGCGGCTTGCGGTGCTGACGGGGTCCGCGCACAACACCGTCCATGTCGCCGCGGCGGATTTGCTGTCGGCGAGCGGCGACGTGATCGTGCTGCTCGGCAGCTTCGCCGCCGTGGCAGGGGCGGTCTCGCTGAGCCGAGCCTCGTCTGGCCGGCCTCGCCGGGCGAACGATCGACCGGAGTAGGGCGCCCCGACGCAGCCCTCGCACGCCATTCTCACGTTGCGCCATTAGAGCGCATCGCGATTAGGTCGAATCGGGATGCGCTCTAAATTCCTTGGCTTTGCCCATATCCCTGGCGGAAAACCGGTGCCCGCTTTTCCGGGACATGCGCCAGTGGCGCGCGTGACGGGTCAGCGCGCGCCCGCGTTCTCCAGAATTCTGGCGATTTGCGAATAACCCCGTGTGCGGGCGTGAGCCAGGGCCGTCGTGCCGTAGCGGTCGGGGAGCATGACGTCGGCCCCGGCCGTGACCAAAGTCTCCACGGTCGCGGTGTGGTTCGTGCCACCGTTGCCGAGCACGACCGCCTCGAGCAAGGCGGTCCAGCCATGATTGTTGGCGTGGTTGAGCTGTGCACCGGCCGCGATCAGAGCGCGCACGATCGCGGCGTGCCCACGGTGGGCGGCGGCGATCAGCGCAGTACCGTCGTACGGGCCGGTAATAGCGCGGGCATTGCCGCCGCCGTCGATCGCGATCGCGAGCATTTCGAGGTCGTTGTTGACGGCGGCAATGGTGACGATGTCATAGCGCTGGGCATCGAGCGCGTTGGGATCGGCGCCGAGCCGGATGAGCGCCCGGGCCGCTTCGTGTCGGCCAAGAAAGGCGGCGACGTGCAGCGGCGTGCGGCTGTTGGCGTCCTGGATCTTCGGTTTTTCGCCCTCGGCGATGAGCTGCTCGATCTCGGCGACGTCGCCGCGCGCAGCGGCGTCGTGCAACCCGGCATAGATCCGCAGCTCCCGCTCGGTCGGCGGAACTTGCGCGTGCGCCATTCCGTCGGCGACTGCGGCCGCACCGGCCGACCCCAGACCAAGCCCGAGAAGAGCAAGACGAAGCAGACGCCGCGTCATGGCTGTACCGATTGCCGGGGTCCGGCCTTGTCGGTTGCAATCAACTCCACGCCCACTCCACGGTCGCTCCTTGCGACCGGGTAGGCCGAAACGGCGGCGACGAAACCCGGTGGAGCCGACTTTGGCCGCGGCGTCGAGTCGCCTCAGATTCGAATTCACCGCGGGCGATTGCAAGCGCCGATTGATCGCCCCCATGCGGCCGTCCCCGCCAGACCGTCGCCTCGGGCGTCTCGTTTGGCGGGCTGCGCCGGAGTCTCGCAATCACTTGCAGAAATCCTCATAAGAGACTGCAGCGTATGCGGTAATCTCCTCCGTCTCGCGCAAATAGGGCGGCTCCTGCTGACCCTGCGGCAGGCCGATGGTCATCCTCCGTGGGCCACCTTGCGGACCTTGCGGCCCTGCAGGACGCGCGCTAGACCCCGCCTCATGCCGCGCACCGCGCTTTTTCCGGGATCGTTCGACCCCGTCACCAACGGCCATCTCGATCTGGTACGCCAGGCCGCTCGCATCGCCGACCGCCTCGTGCTCGCGATCGGCACGCATCCCGGCAAAGCGCCGTTATTCACCGCCCAGGAGCGGCGCACGATGATCGAGGAGACCTGCGCGGAGGTGGCGCGCGCGGCCGGTTGCGACTTCGCCTGCATCACCTTCGCCGATCTGGTGGTCGCCGTTGCCTCCCGCGAGGGCGCCACGCTGTTGATCCGCGGGCTGCGCAGTTCGACCGATTTCGACTACGAGATGGAAATGGCGGGCATGAACGCCGCCATGGCGCCCACCCTGCAGACGGTTTTCCTGCCGGCATCGCCCGCCGCGCGCCCGATCACCGCCACACTGGTGCGGCAAATCGCATCCATGGGCGGCGACGTGTCGCTGTTCGTCCCGCCGTCGATCGCCGCCCGCCTGAAAGCAAAGTTCGCCGGCAAGTCCGGCCGATGACCCGGGAGATTCCATGATCCGTCTGCTAGCACTTGTTGCCGCGCTGATATGCGCGGCGCCCGCGCTTGCGCAACCATTGCCGTCCGGCGCCGACCCGCAGAATACGCTGCTGATCGACACCAAATATGGCCGCGTCGTCATCAAGCTGCGCAACGACATCGCCCCCAAGCACGTCGAGCGCATCAAGCAGCTCGCGCGCGATAAGTTCTACGACAACGTACCGTTCCACCGCGTCATCGCCGGGTTCATGGCACAGACCGGCGACGGCCAGCGCGGCGACGGCACCGGCGGCTCGAAATATCCCAACCTGCCGGCGGAGTTCTCCAATGTGCCGTTCAAGCGCGGCACGGTCGGCATGGCGCGCGCCAACGACCCGAACTCGGCGAACTCGCAGTTCTTCATCATGTATGCCGACGGGGCGTTCCTCAACGGCAAGTACACCGTGGTCGGGGAAGTGCTTTCCGGCATGGAGGTGGTCGACAAGATCAAGAAGGGCGAGCCGGTAGTCGATCCCGACCGCATGATCCGCGTGCGGGTCGCCGCCGACGCCAAATGACGAGGCGGCATCGTTGCGCAGGGCCCGGGCACGGATAGCATTGGGCATATTGGCCGCGGGCGCGTGTGCGCTCGACATGCGGCCTGCCTCCGCGCTCTGCGGCGTCTTCCACCGGCATCCGTGCATGCCGACGACCGTTTGCAGCGTCTTCGGCCGCTACCCCTGCATTCGCTACCCGGACTACTGGATCGGACAGGATCTGCGGCTGACCATCGAGAGCACCGACGGCCGAGCGTCCCCGACGAAAGCGGAGATGGACGATCCCGATGTGCCGGAGCACAAGCTCGGCACGTTGCGCGCCATGTTCGATGCGCTGCGCGCCTGTTGGGTTCCGCCCGCGAGCGAGGAAGCGCGACCCGGCATGCAGATGTCGGTGCGGTTTGCCTTCAAGCGCAGCGGCGAGATCATCGCCACGCCGCGCGTGACCTATGTCAGCGCGGGAGCTCCGCCGGAGACGCGGAAGGTCTACCTGGACGCCATCACCGCGGCGTTGGCACGTTGCACGCCGCTGCCGTTCAGCGATGGGTTGGGCGGCGCGGTCGCCGGCCGGCCGATCGCCATCCGCTTCGTCGACGATCGGCTCCAGCCATGACGCGCCCGGTCCGGGTCACGAGCACCGCGCTGGCGATGGCAGCCGTTGCAACCTGCGCGGCGGCGCAAAGGGTGCAGGCTCCGCTCAATACCCTGCGGGAGGTCGGAGCGGCGTTGCGGGCCTGCTGGGTTCCGCCGCCAATCGATCGGTCGCGGCCGGGGATGCAGATCACCGTGCAGATGAGCTTCAAGCGCAATGGGGAGCTGTTCGGCCGACCGCGGATCACATTCGAGTCGGCCGGGGCCTCCGAGGACGAACGGCTGTCCTATCGGGTTGCGGTGGCGCAGATGCTGCAACGTTGTGCGCCCTTGCCGTTCACCGATGCACTCGGGAACGCGGTGGCCGGCCGGCCGTTCACGATACGATTCATCGACGACCGAAAACTCAAACAGGCGGAGAATGCGCCATGACCGATGCCGTGAACACGCTGACGCTGGAGACCACCAAGGGCGATGTTGTCATTCGCATGCGGCCCGACCTCGCGCCCGGGCATGTGGCGCGCATCAAGGAACTCGTGCGCGAGGGCTTCTACGACGGCATCGCGTTCCACCGGGTCATCGACGGCTTCATGGCGCAGACCGGCTGCCCGCACGGCACCGGCACCGGCGGCTCGGGCAAGAAACTCAAGGCTGAGTTCAACCGGGAACCTCATCGCCGCGGCACCGTGTCCATGGCACGGGCGCAGAATCCGGATTCGGGCGACAGTCAATTCTTCATCTGCTTCGACGATGCGCCCTTTCTCAACGGCAAATATACCGTTTGGGGCGAGGTGACCGAGGGCATGCCGAACGTCGACAAAATCAAGCGTGGCGAGCCGGTTGTCGATCCCGACCGCATCATTTCCGCCCGGATGGCGACGGAGGCTTAGCTCAGGCGGTCGCCGTCAGGCGCGCGCGTGGCGGGGGAGCGGCCTCGCATACCCAGGCTTCCTTCGCGAACCACTCATGCTCGGTCCGACAGATCGGGCAATGGACGCGCGCAAAAAATACCGGCGTGGCTTCGAAGCTCTTGCGATCGGTGACGATGCCCGTGGAGATGTCGTGTCCCGTCGCTGGGCATCTGACCATGACGGAGCCCATTGGCCTCTCCCTGTTTCTTGGTCTCACCGGGTTCCATACTCCACAGCTGTGAACATCGTTTGACGCAACAGCGACCAGATCGCGGAAAATTCACAGAAATCGGCGCGCGACGCTTTACGTGATTTTTATCGGTCGGAATTTGGCGGGGGAAGGAACAACCGGGCTTCGAGCGCGTTGGGGTTGACCTCGAGATGTTGACAGGGGAGATCGATGCCTCGACCTCAAATCCACGACGATGCGCGTATCGCCGCCCTCGTGCTCGGTGCGTCGCGCACGCGCTATCTGGTCATGCGGCAGGAAGACGTGTGGTTCATCACGTTCAACGGCGAGGAATTCGGGCCTTACCTGAGCGAGCGCGAGGCGATGCTGTTCGCGATCGATGCCGCCCACAAGCTCGGTGAGAACGGCACGGAGACGCAAGTCCTCCGAGTCGACGAGAACGGCGAGCCCTCGCCGGCATGGACCTACGGACTGGACCCGTATCCGCCCACCCCCTAGTTCCGCGATAAAGGGCGATTTGGTTCCATTTCCCGCGCCCCGGGAAGGGGCGATGACCCCGTGCGCATGCGCCTGTATGAAGGGGCATGCGCACCGACCTGTTCGATTTCGCGCTGCCGCCCGATCGTATCGCGCTGCGTCCGGTGACGCCGCGGGACGCGGCTCGCCTGCTCGTCGTGCGTCCGGGGGCGCAGACGGAATTCGAGGATCGCAGCGTCCGCGAGCTTCCCGACTTGCTGCGCCCCGGCGATGCGCTGGTGGTCAACGACACGAAGGTGATCCCGGCCCGGCTGCGCGGCCGGCGGATCGGCCGCGGCGCGACCGAGCCGACGATCGAGACGACGCTCCACCAACGGCTCGACGGCTCGCGCTGGCGTGCCTTCGTCAAGCCCGCGAAGCGGCTCTCCGAGGGTGACGTCGTGCGCTTCGGGGACGAGGGCAGGGTCTGTTTCCTGGGCGAGCTCGACGCAACGGTCGAGGCGAAAGGCGAGGGCGGCGAGGTGACACTGGCGTTCGCTTTCGGCGGGCCCGTGCTCGACCAAGCCGTGGACGAGCGCGGCGCGATGCCGCTGCCGCCCTACATCGCCGCGCGGCGCTCTCCCGACGAGCGCGATCGCAGCGATTACCAGACCGTCTTCGCGCGGGTGGAAGGATCGGTGGCGGCACCCACCGCCGGCCTGCACTTCACCGACGCGTTGATCTCACGTCTGACCGAGCGGGGGATCACGCTGCACAGGGTGACGCTGCAGGTGGGCGCGGGGACGTTCCTTCCGGTCAAGACCGCCGACACCGCCGGCCACCGCATGTATCCCGAGCAGGGCGCCGTGAGCGCACAAACGGCGGATGCGCTCAACGCCGTCCGGCGGGCGGGCGGGCGCATCGTCGCCGTGGGCTCCACCGCGCTGCGCCTCATCGAGAGCGCGAGCGGAGACGACGGCGTCATCCGCGCGTTCCGGCGCGAGACGGCCTTGTTCGTCACGCCGGGCTACCGCTTCCGCGCCGTCGACGTGATGCTGACCAATTTCCACCTGCCGCGTTCGACGCTGTTCATGCTGGTCGCGGCATTTTCCGGCCTTGGGGTGATGCAGCGCGCCTACGCCCATGCCGTTGCTGCGGGCTATAGATTCTACTCCTATGGTGACGCCTGCCTGCTGTTCCGGCCGTGAGCGCGCGCGTTCGGGCATGGTCGGACTTGTCATTTCAATTCTCATCGCATAGACATCAATAACGATATACGAAAAGACGATTCTGATATCTGAAACATGATAACTGGTGCCCAGATGCGGGCTGCCCGGGCGCTGCTGGAGATCGACCAACGCGATCTCGCGCAGCGCGCGGGCCTTTCGTTGCCGACAATCCAGCGCATGGAATCGAGCGAGGGCGTGATCCGCGGCAATGTCGACTCGCTGATGAAACTCGTCGAGGCGCTTGCGGCTGCGGGCATCGACCTGATCGGGGAAGGGGCCGTCAGCCCGGGTGGCGGGCGCGGCGTAAGGTTGAAGAGGTGAGGGTAGAGGGATTGCGCTGCGACCGTCCGTTCGCTGGCGCAACCCCCGCAAAGGTGCTGGCAGATGGTGCTCCTGGCGCTTTCCTGCGCCGCCGCGTTGATCGCGACGGCGGCGCTTGCCCTCACGGTCGCTGACGCCGCGCGCGCGCGCGTGCTGGTCTACGGTGCCTGTCTGGCATTGTCCTTGGCTTTGTTGCTGATCGCGCTCCTTGCTCTGCTCGGCGTCTTCCAGGTTCCGTCGGTGGCCACGCTGCCGCTCGGCATCCCGTGGCTGGGCGCCCATTTCCGCCTCGATGCGCTGGCGGCTTTTTTCCTCGCCGTGGTGAATCTCGGCGCCGCCACGGCCAGCCTGTTTGCGCTCGGGTACGGCCGCCACGAACATGCTCCACGCCGCGTACTGCCGTTCTATCCGGCATTTCTCGCCGGCATGACCATCGTCGTGCTCGCCGACGACGCGTTCACCTTCCTGGTAGCTTGGGAGTTCATGTCGTTGTCGTCGTGGGCGCTGGTCATGGCGCATCACCGCATCGGCGACAACATCCGCGCCGGATACGTCTATTTGATCATGGCGAGCTTCGGCACGCTCGCACTCCTGCTCGCTTTCGGCCTGCTGGCGGGCCCCGACGGCGGTTACCTCTTTGCGGACATGCGCGCGGAGCGTCCTTCCGCCGCGGTCGCGGCAGCGGTTCTGGTCCTGACGCTGATAGGGGCCGGTTCCAAAGCCGGGCTCGTGCCGCTGCACGTCTGGCTGCCGCTCGCGCATCCGGCAGCGCCGAGCCACGTCTCGGCGCTGATGAGCGGGGTGATGACCAAGGTCGCCGTCTACGGGTTCGTGCGCATCGCCTTCGACCTGCTCGGCACGCCGGCCTGGTGGTGGAGCATGCTGGTGCTCGCGCTCGGCGGCATCACCGCAGCCATGGGCGTGCTCTACGCCCTGATGCAGCACGATCTCAAACGGCTGCTGGCGTATCACACGGTGGAAAACATCGGGATCATCTTCATCGGGCTCGGCCTGGCGCTCGCCTTCAGCGCCCACGGCATGGGGTGGGCGGCCGCGCTCGCGCTCACCGCGGCGCTCCTGCACGTCTTCAACCATTCGGTGTTCAAGAGCCTGCTGTTCTTCGGCGCCGGCGCCGTGCTTGCCGCCACCGGCGAGCGCGACATGGACCACCTGGGCGGCCTCATCCATCGCATGCCGCAGACGGCTTTCGCGTTCCTCGTCGGCTGCGCGGCGATTTCGGCCTTGCCGCCGCTCAACGGTTTCGTATCGGAATGGCTCACTTTCCAGGCCATCCTGCTCAGTCCCCAGCTTCCATCCTGGGGTCTCAAGTTCCTGATCCCGGCGGTGGGCGCGCTGCTGGCGCTCTCCGCGGCGCTCGCCGCGGCCTGTTTCGTCAAGGCGTTCGGCGTAAGCTTTCTCGGCCGCGCCCGTACCTCCGCCGCCGCTGATGCCCGGGAAACCGATGGATTTTCCCTGGCGGCGATGTTCTTCTTCGCGGCGCTCTGCCTGGTCGCGGGCATCCTGCCCGCCTTGTTCATCGACGCCCTGGCACCCGTGGTCGAAGCGCTGGTAGGCGACCGCATGCCGGTGCAAAGCGGCGTCGAATGGCTTTCCATCGTCCCGATCGCCGAGAGCCGCAGCTCGTATAACGGCCTCCTGGTCTTCGTTTTCATGCTGGTGTCGGGCGCGCTCGCGGCTTGGGCGATCCACCGGCTGGCGTCCGACAAGCTGCGCCGCGCTCCCCCCTGGGACTGCGGATATCCCGACGCCGGTCCGGCCACCCAGTATACGGCATCGAGCTTCGCGCAGCCGATCCGTCGCGTGTTCGGCACCGTCGTGTTTCATGCCCGCGAGCATGTGGATATGCCGCGGCCGGGGGACGGGCGGCCGGCGCGGATCACGGTGGAAGTGCGCGACCTCGTCTGGGATGCGCTCTACGCGCCCATTGCCGGCGGCGTCGTCTTCGCCGCGGAGCGGCTCAATCGGTTGCAGTTCCTGACCATCCGCCAATTTCTCAGCCTCGTCTTCGCCGCGCTCGTGCTGCTGCTGCTGGTGCTCGCGATATGGCCGTGATCCTCGACCTGGCGGTTCAGGGCCTGCAGATGCTCCTGGTGTTGCTGCTGGCGCCCCTGCTCACCGGCTTCGTGCGCAAGGTGAAGGCGCGTTTCCTGCTCCGGCAGGGGCCACCGCTGATCCAGCCCTATCGCGACCTCGTGCGCCTGCTGCGCAAGGAGGTCGTGCTCGCGGAGAACGCCTCCTGGCTGTTCCGCGTCACTCCCTATCTCGTCTTCGCCGCTACGTGGGTTGCGGCATCGCTGGTGCCGACCTTTCGCACCGGGCTGTTGTTCTCCTGGTCGGCCGATCTCATCGCGATCATCGCCCTGTTGGGCAGCGCCCGCTTCTTCCTTGCGCTCGCCGGGCTCGACGTGGGCACGAGTTTCGGCGGGATCGGCTCGAGCCGGGAGGTGATGATCGCGTCGCTGGCGGAGCCGGCGATGATCATGATCATCTTCACGGTCGCGCTGATCGCGGGTTCCACCCAGCTTTCGACCATGGCCGGTTTCCTGGTCTCGTCCGAGGTGGGACTGCGGGTGTCGCTGGGGCTGGCGCTCATCGCGTTGGTCATGGTCGCGATCGCGGAGAATGCCCGCATCCCGGTCGACAATCCGGCGACTCACCTCGAGCTGACAATGGTGCACGAAGCCATGGTGCTCGAATATTCCGGGCGCCACCTGGCTCTGATCGAGCTGTCCGCGTCCTTGAAGCTGCTGCTCTACGTTTCGCTGATCGCCTGCCTGTTCGTGCCGTGGGGATTGGTGCCCTCCGGCGTCGCGGTCGGCGTCCTGGCGATCGGGGTCGCGGCCTATATCGCCAAGCTCGCGCTCGGCGGCTTCCTGCTCGCGCTGTTCGAGACGTCGATCGCCAAGATGCGGGTCTTCCGCGTGCCGGAGTTCCTGGGCGCCGCGTTGATGCTCGGCCTGTTGGCCACCCTTCTCCTGTTCGTGTCGCGGAGCCTGTGATGCGCGGTTTGACCTTCGACGTCGCCCATTTGCTCGCGGGCTCGCTGGTGCTGGTGAGCTTCCTCGAGCTCTATCAGGACCGGCTCTACGCACTGCTCAACATGTTCGCGCTCCATGCCCTGGTGTTGGCGCTTTCGGTGGCCTGGCAGGCCTACATCCAGGATGCGCCGCACCTTTACGTCACCGCGGCGATCGCGCTCATCTTCAAGGCGATCGTCATTCCCGTTGCGCTTCACCGCATCATCGTGCGGCTCGGCATACATCGCGAAATCGAAAAAGTGGTCGGCGTCGGCCCGGCCATGTTGCTCGGCATGGGACTGGTGGCGCTGTCGATGGTGGTGATGCTGCGGGTGACGGCCGAGGCTGATCCGCTGGCGCGCGAAGACCTCGCCTTCGCGCTCTCGGTGGTGCTGCTCGGCCTTCTCATGATGGTGACGCGGCGCAACGCGGTGAGCCAGGTCGTCGGCTTCATGTCCCTCGAGAACGGCCTCGTGCTTGCCGCCACCGGCGCCAAGGGGATGCCGCTGGTGGTCGAGATCAGCGTCGCCTTCTCGATCCTCATCGCCTTCATCGTCATCGGCATATTCCTGTTCCGCATCCGCGAGCGTTTCGACACGGTCGACGTGCAGGCGCTCGACCGCTTCCGTGGAGAACGCGGATGACCGTGGCCTTCGAACCGGTCACCGCCGTTCTCGGCGTTCCGTTGCTGGCGGCGGCGCTGCTGGCCGTGCTGCCGGGATACCGGCTCGCGGCGGTGCTCAACGTGGTCGCGACGGCCCTGACCTTGCTGGCCGCGCTCGCGCTGTTCTTCGGGCGTCCGCAGCCCGGCCCGTACCTGCTGGTGGACGACCTCAACAACGTGTTCATCGTGTTGACGACGTTCGTGGGCTTCACCACCAGCGTGTTCAGCGCGAGCTATATCGGGCACGAGCTCGAGGTCGGTCGCCTCAACGCGCGCTTTCTGCGCTTTTATCATGCGATGTATCAGGTGCTGATGTTCGCCATGAACCTCGCGCTCGTAGCCAACAATATCGGCGTGATGTGGGTGGCGATCGAGCTCGCGACCCTCACCACCGTGTTGATGGTGGGCATCTACCGCACCCACGAGGCCCTGGAGGCGGCGTGGAAATACTTCATCCTGGGCAGCGTCGGCATCGCGCTGGCCTTGTTCGGCACCATCCTGGTCTACATGGCGGCGCGGCCGGTGATCGGAGAGGGGCTCGATGCGATGACCTGGACCGTGCTGGTCACGCGCGCGGCCGCCTTCGATCCGGCGCTGCTCAATGTTGCCTTCGTATTCCTGCTGCTCGGCTACGGCACCAAGGTCGGGCTTGCGCCGTTGCATGCCTGGCTGCCCGATGCCCATGCCGAGGGTCCAACCCCGATCTCGGCGGTGCTGTCGGGGCTCCTCCTCAATGTCGCGCTCTACGCCCTGCTGCGCTTCAAGATGCTGCTCGCGCTCAATCCCGCCGCGCTGGCGCCCGGTCCGCTGATGGTGACGATGGGGTTGGTGTCGCTGGTGTTCGCCGCGTTCATGCTCTACCGCCGGCGCGACATCAAACGCATGTTTGCCTATTCCTCGATCGAGCACATGGGCATCATCACCTTTGCCTTCGGCATGGGCGGTCCGCTCGCCAATTTCGCCGGCCTGCTGCACATGACCATGCATTCGCTGACGAAATCGGCAATCTTCTTCGCCGTCGGGCATATCGCCCAGGTCAAGGGCACGCAGCGCATTGCCGACATGGGCGGGCTTACCGAGACCAATCCGGTGCTCGGCTGGGGATTGGTGCTCGGCGTCGTCGCCATCGCCGGCCTGCCGCCGCTCGGCATTTTCATGAGCGAGTTCCTGGTGGTGACCTCGACTTTCGCGCGCGCGCCGTGGCTCGCCATCGTGCTGGCGTTCGGCATTCTGATCGGGGTCGCCGCGCTGTTCCTGCGATTGAACACCATCGCGTTCGGCGAGCCGCGCGGCCCCACCGCCGAGGCCAAGGCGTCCTATGCACCCATGTTCGCGCATCTCGCGCTGGTATTCGTCGCCGGCATCTATCTGCCGCCGGCGCTGGTCGCGTGGTTTCAGAACGTCGCCAAGCTCCTGGGATAGGCCGATGCCGACGCTGATCGAGCAGATCGAAGGCGAGACAATCGCACACCATCGTCCCTGCCGGCGCGTGGTGGTGAACGAGGACGGCTGGCGTTTCGCCGCCAGTCAGCTCTCGGCTGGCTATTGGACGCTGCTGGGGCTCTGGGGCGACGCGTCCGCCGTGCACATGGCCGTACTCGACGAGGCTGGGCGCGAGATCGCGGTGGTCACGATCGCATGCCCGGCCGGGCGATTTCCATCTGTCGGGGCGCTGCACCCGCCGGCGATCCGCTTGGAGCGCGCACTGCGCGACCTCTACGGCATCGAGCCGGTTGGCTTGCCGGATGCGCGGCCCTGGCTCGATCTCGGCTTCTGGGACGTGCGGCATCCGCTGGGGCAGTGCAGCGCCGCGCCGCCGACGCGCGCGCCCTACGTCTTCCTGCCGACCGAGGGCGAGGGCCTGCACCAGATTCCGGTGGGCCCCGTGCACGCCGGCATCATCGAGCCCGGCCACTTTCGCTTCACCGCCAACGGCGAGACCGTGGTGCGCCTGGAGGAGCGGCTCGGCTATGTGCACAAGGGCGTCGAGGGCCTGATGGCGGGCGCAAGCCTCGACCGCGCCGCGCGATTGGCCGGGCGCGTCTCCGGCGACAGCACAGTCGCCTACGCGCTGGCCTTCGCCCACGCGGTCGAGGCGGCGGCCGGCGCCGAGGTTCCAGCGCGTGCGCTGCATCTGCGGGCGCTGATGGCCGAGCTCGAGCGCCTCGCAAATCATTTCGGCGACATCGGCGCCGTCTGCAACGACGCGTCGTTCTCGCTCATGCACGCGCGCTGCGCGGTTCTGCGCGAACGCGTCCTGCGTGCCGCGGATGCCTGCTTCGGCCATCGGCTGATGATGGATATGGTGGTGCCGGGCGGCGTCGCGCATGACCCCGGCGCCGACTGCGCGGCGGAGGTATCGGCGCTGCTGGCGGAGATCCGGCGATCATTCCCCGAGCTGGTCGAGCTCTACGACAACACCGCTTCGCTGCAGGACCGCACGGCCACCACCGGCATATTGCCCGCCGAGCTGGCGCGCCAGTATGGCGCCGGCGGCTACGTCGGACGCGCCAGCGGGCGCGCCTTCGATGCGCGCAAGATGCCCGGTTATCCGCCCTATGACACCCTCAAGTTTGAAACTCCCGTGCTCGACGCCGGCGACGTCAACGCCCGCGTCTGGGTGCGCATCCGTGAGGTTGAGCAGAGCCTCGGCCTGATCGACCAGATCCTGCGCAGCCTGCCGGGCGGCGAGGTCCGCGCCGAGATCAGCGCGGCCGGCGCGCCGCGCGAAGGGCTCGGCATGGCGGAGGCGTTTCGCGGCGACGTGCTGGCATGGGTGCGGCTCGAAGGCGAGCGCATCGCGCGCTGCCACTTGCGCGATCCGTCCTGGTTCCAGTGGCCGCTGCTGGAAGCCGTGATCGAGGGCAACATCGTCGCCGACTTCCCCCTCTGCAACAAGTCGTTCAACTGCTCCTATTCCGGACACGACCTTTAGGAAAGAGCACGGGATGCGCAGAATCCTGTTCGAAAGCCTGGTGCGCCGCTCGCTCACCGAAGCGGCGCCGGTCGTGGGCGAGGAAGCGCTCGCCGAATTGGGCGCGAAGGTCGATCGCGCTGCCCGGCGACGGCTCGGCCGCAGTCTCTCGATTCGTGAAGTCGATGCCGGCTCCTGCAACGGCTGCGAGCTCGAAATCCACGCCCTCAACAACGCCTTCTACGATCTCGAACGTTTCGGGCTGCGCTTCGTGGCCTCGCCACGACACGCCGACGTGCTGCTGGTGACCGGGCCGGTCACGCGGAACATGCGCGAGGCGCTCGAGCGCACCTACAACGCGACGCCGGACCCCAAATGGGTTGTCGCCGTCGGCGACTGCGCGCTCGACGGCGGCTTGTTTTCCGGCAGCTACGCCGTCGTCGGCGGGGTTTCGGCCGTGGTGCCCGTGGACCTGCATATCCGCGGCTGTCCGCCGCGCCCGATGCAATTGCTCGAGGGGCTGCTGACCTTGCTGCAAAGCTGACGAGAAAAGCCGTGGCCGCGGGCCACGACCGGCGCCGTCATATAACTGAAATATGAAGTCCGCAATTGTTTGTCGCGGGCGATTCGAGCACGGGACGCCCATGACCAAGCGGTTCGCGGCAACACGGCAGCGGGCCATTCTCGGCAAGTCGAGCGCACTGCGATCGGCGAAGCTCGCAAGCCGAGCCTTACGCGGCGAAGCCGCAAGCGGGGGGTGATGAGGACGGAACTCGACAAGGACACCGTCGCCAAGGCTTACGCACGCTGGGCGCCGGTCTATGATCTCGTTTTCGGCGCGGTGTTCGAGCGCGGGCGGCACGCGGCGATCGCTGCCGCCGAACGCATCGGGGGCCGAATCCTCGAAGTGGGGGTCGGCACCGGCATATCGCTTCCCGATTACGCCCGCTCGAACCGCCTCGTCGGGGTCGATCTCTCCGAGCCGATGTTGCGCAAGGCGCAGGCGCGGGTCGCCGAGCTCGGCCTTCGCAACGTCGAGGGCTTGGCGGTCATGGACGCCGAGCAGTTGGCCTTCCCGGATGGCTCATTCGACGTCGTGGTGGCGCAATACGTGATCACCACGGTGCCGGATCCCGAAGCGACGCTCGACGAGTTCGCGCGCGTCCTCAAGCCCGGCGGCGAAATCATATTGGTCAGCCGGGTCGGCGCCGAGGCGGGGCTGCGCCGCACCTTCGAACGCTCGTTCGCGCCGATGGCTCACCGGCTCGGCTGGCGCACGGAGTTTCCCTGGGCGCGGTTTTCGCGCTGGGCCGAGCGGCCGCACGGCGTGCGTCTGGTCGAACGTCGTGCCATGCCGCCTCTCGGTCATTTCTCGCTCGTGCGATTCGCCAAGACCGGCGCAGGAGCGGAGCAGGCGAATCGCCGCCGGATACACCGCGGCTGAGTCGTCGTCGTTACCGCGGGCCGTGGTTTCGCAGCGCTCGCTGGAAGACGACCCAATCCCGCAGCGGCCGGGCATGCCTCGAAGCGAGACGCTGCACGCGTTTTCTGGGGGTTGTCGGAACGGGCGGCGGAGCTTTCGTTCAACTGTCATATGTGACGTTTAAAAAACGTAACAGAGAAGGGGCAGAATCAATGGACACTTTTCTCGAGGCTCTCAGAGTCCAGCGGTGGGACGATCATCGCTATTATCACCACAGCCGGATCAATCAGTCGCTGCACTTGGTGAGCGCGCTCAGCTTTCTCTGCGCCTATGTGCTGATGTTCAGCGATCCGGTCGCGGCAGCGCTGATCGGCTGGCTGGTGGCGATGACCAGCCGCCAGATCGGCCACTTCTTCTTCGAGCCCAAGGACTATGACGAGGTCAACCAGGCGACGCACGAATATAAGGAAGAGATCAAGGTCGGCTACAACCTCCAGCGCAAGGTCGTCCTGATGACGATCTGGGCGCTGTCGCCGCTCCCGCTCTACTTCGACCCCACTTTGTTCGGCGTGTTTGCGCCGCATACCACCACGGCCGGGTTCGTGCGCCACGTTGCGCTGATCTGGCTGGTCGTGGGTCTGGGCGGACTGGTGTATCGGACGGTGCAGCTGTTCTTCATCAAGGATGTCCAGACCGGGCTGGTGTGGGCGACGAAGATCCTCACCGACCCGTTCCACGACATCAAGCTCTACCACAGGGCCCCGTTTTATCTGTTGCGCGGGGAGTTTTTCGATACCGATGAGGAAGAGCCCGCGAGAGCCCGCGTCGGCGTGGCGGCTAGGCTGGCGTCTCTTCGCGGCTGGAGAATGAGAAGCGGTGGGCGATGATTTCCCGCAGCAGCCGGCGCCTGATCGACTTGTTCGTCGTGGCCGGATCGGACCACCACCAGCCGTCCTCCTGCATCTCCTTGGCGGCGGCGACGAAACGGTCGGCGACGGCGTGGAAATCGGCGTCGGTGTAGTTAAGGCTGAAGATCAGACGTCCGGTTCCGACCCAGCTCAGCGCCAAGCCCTGCGCGCGCAGGTAATATTGCAGCATCCAGTTGTAGCGCGAGGGTTGCGTGTAACAGACGGTCCAGATCGAAGACAGGTTCGCGACCTGCAGCGGCAGCCGCTCCTCGCGCAGACGCCGGTTGAGCCGTTCCGCGCGCGCGTTCCAGATCGCATCGAGATTGCCGTAGAGCGCGCGGACGCTCGGCGTCTCGAGATGCTGTAGGAACTCGTGCATGGCCGCCATCACGTAGGGGTGGGAGTTGAAGGTGCCGCGGGCGAAGCACACGTCCACCGGCCGATCGTCCCGGAAGCGCTTCATGAGATCCTTGCGTCCGCACACCGCCCCGATCGGAAGGCCGCCGCCGAGCGTCTTGCCGTAGGTGACCAGATCGGCCTTGACGCCGAAATACTCCTGCGCCCCGCCCAGCGCGAGGCGGAAGCCGACGAAGACCTCGTCGAAGATCAGGACGATATGACGTTCGCTGCAGACCGCGCGCAATTGCTCGAGCCACTGGGAATAGGCTTGGCGGTCGAAGTGCGCGGCCCGCGCGCTGTCGACGAGCGCCGAATCCGCTGGTGCGTTGGCGTTTGGATGCAGCGCCTGCAGCGGGTTGACGAGCACGCAGGCGATGTCGTGGCGCCGGCGCAAAACGCGCAGCGACTCCTCGGACATGTCCTTCAAGGTATAGGTTTCACGTGGCGGCAGGGGATTGCCCACCCCCGGCGCGACGTCGCCCCACCAGCCGTGATAGGCGCCGCAAAACCGCACCAGGCGCGGTCGCCGTGTGTGATAGCGGGCGAGCCGGACCGCCTGCATCACCGCTTCGGTGCCGGACATGTGAAACGAGACTTCGTCCAGCCCGGAAATTTCCCTGAGCCGGGTCACGTTGTCGGCGATGACCGGGTGATACGGGCCCAGCACCGGTCCGAGCTCGCGCACGCGCCGAAAACCGCGCTCCATGCAGTCCTTGTAGAAGTCGTGGCCGAAGACGTTCACGCCGTAGGAGCCGGTGAGATCGTAGAAACGATTGCCGTCGAGATCGGTGAGCGTCACTCCGGACGAGGATTGCACGAACGCCCCGGCCCTGAGGTGCCGGCGCACGAAGCGGCTGAACTGGAACGGCACCCTGTAGGCATCGGTGAATTGCAGATCGGAGATACTGTCGGCAATCTCGGCGGTGCGGCGGTTGGTCTCGGCGAATCGGAGCCGATAGAGCTCCGCCAGGCGCATGAACCCGGCCCGCCGGCACGCGGCCACCTCCTCCGGCGCGCCGTCGCAGCGAAAGAAGCGGGCTTCGTCATATTCGTAATAGGGGATGAGCGCGGCGAGGCGTCGTGCGATGCGCGCGTGTCCGGACAAGGACCGGTGCTTGGCCTGCGAGAGCTGCAGGCGCGACTTCAATTTCGGCAGCGAGGCGGCCAGCGCCGCGGCGCCCGCCGCGTACAGCGCAAGTGTCGTCGAGCCGAATCCCATCGAGTCGCGGTGTAGTCGACGGATTTTACCGCAACATGACGATCCGCGCCGAAATCCTGAAAATGTTGCAGCAGGAAGACCTCAATTTCCTGTTGACCAATCGCATTCCGCGGCGCTTGGCGACCCGGTTCATGGGCTGGTTCGGCCGAATCGAGCGGCCTGCGGTGCGCGACCTGTCCATCGGCATCTGGCGGTTTTTCTCCGGCCTCGATCTGAGCGAAGCCAAGGAGGCGCGGTTTCGAAGCCTGCACGAATGCTTCGTCCGGGAGCTCAAGGACGGTGCGCGTCCGGTCGACGGGGATCCCGCGGTGCTCGTGAGCCCCTGCGACGGCATCGTCGGGGCGTCCGGCACGATCGCCGGAACCGCGCTGTTTCAGATCAAGGGATTTCCCTATCGCCTGGAGGATCTGCTCGGTGATCCGGATCTGGTGAACGCCCACCGCGACGGTCGCTACGTCACCCTGCGGCTGACCTCGAGCATGTATCATCGCTTCCATGCGCCCCACGACTGCCGGGTCGAGGAGGTGGCCTACATTTCCGGGGACACCTGGAACGTCAATCCGATCGCGCTCAGGCGCATCGAGAAGCTGTTCTGCAAGAACGAGCGCGCCGTGTTGAAGACCCGGCTGTTCGCGAGCGGCCACGTCGTGACCCTGGTGCCGGTGGCGGCGATCCTGGTCGCGGGCATCCGGCTGCACTTTCTCGACGCGCCGCGCGATCTCGGCCGGCGCCGGCCGAATCGCATCGCGTGCGATGCGCGCTTCGCCAAGGGCGAGGAGATGGGATGGTTCGAGCACGGATCGACCATCGTCCTGTTCGCGCCGGACGGCTTTTCATTGTGCGACAATGTCCGCGAGGGGGACGTCATCCGCATGGGGCAGCCCTTGATGCGGCTGCCTTGAATGCGTTCGGGTCGAACCGGTCCGCCCACGCGGCCGCAATGACGCCGTCCGGGGCGCCACGCAGCCGAGCTGCTGCGGCAGGTCCCGGCGGTTGCGCCCTGCAGGCATTTGGGCCAGAAGCCGAACCCGAGGACGCCGGCCGGGCCACATCCGGCCGGCGACAGGAAGGGTGCAGCCGCCATTTCTCGCGACGTCGACATGCAGGACCGGGAAGGGCGGATGCCGCCGCCTGCGCCGTTCGCCTTCCGCCTGCTCGCCACCGATGGCGCCGCCCGCCGTGGCGAGATCGCGACGGCGCACGGCCCCGTCGCCACCCCGGCCTTCATGGCCGTGGGGACGCAGGCGACGGTGAAAGGCCTCGCGCCCGAGGCGGTGCGCGCGGGCGGGGCCGACATCGTGCTCGCCAATACTTATCACCTGATGCTGCGGCCGGGCGCCGAACGCATCGCAGCCTTGGGCGGGCTGCACCGCTTCATGAATTGGCCGCGGGCGATCCTGACCGACTCTGGCGGCTTCCAGGTCATGTCGCTCGCGCAGCTGCGCAAGGTCGAGGACAAGGGCGTGACCTTCCGCTCCCACCTCGACGGCACCATCGTCGAGCTGTCGCCGGAGCGCGCGGTCGAGATCCAGGACCTGCTCGGCGCCGACATCGCCATGCAGCTCGACGAATGTCTGCCGCTGCCGGCGCCGCGCCGCGAGCTCGACCGCGCGATGCGGCTTTCGCTCGCCTGGGCCGAGCGCAGCAAGCGCGCCTTCGAAGCCGCCCCGCATGGGCGCGCGCTGTTCGGCATCGTGCAGGGCGGCGACGATCGGCAACTGCGCGACGAGAGCGCACGCGGCCTGGTCGCCATGGGCTTTCACGGCTACGCCATCGGCGGCCTGGCCGTCGGCGAGCCGCAGGAGGTGATGCTGCGCACGATCGCGGACGTGGCGCCCATGCTTCCCGCCGACCGCCCCCGTTATCTCATGGGCGTGGGGACACCCGAGGACCTCGTCGAGGCGGTGGCACGCGGCATCGACATGTTCGACTGCGTGCTGCCGACGCGCAACGGCCGCCACGGACTGGCCTTCACCCGCTTCGGGCCGGTCAACCTCAAGAATGCCCGCCACGCCGGCGATCCGCGCCCGCTCGACGAGGCCAGCTCCTGCCCCGCGGCGCGCGACTATTCCCGCGCCTATCTGCATCACCTGGTGAAGGCGAACGAGATGCTCGGCGCGATCCTGCTCACCACCGTCAACCTCGGCTATTACCAGGAGCTGATGGCGGGCATGCGCGCGGCGATCGCCGCTGCAACGTTCGCGGATTTCCGCGCCGCGGCGCGCGCGGGCTGGGCGCGCGGGGACCCGGCTGGCCCGTCCCCGCAATAAGTATTGAGGGCCTGTTGGCGGTCGGGGCCTCGACGGAGCGCGCCGGGAGGCGCACAATAAAATCAATCCAATCAAGAATGCTGCGGCGGGCGTCCACTTCGCGGAGATGCCGGATCATGGTCACCAATCTCAAGGTCAACGGAGTGAGCCACTCGGTGCCGGCCGAGCCGGACACGCCGTTGCTCTACGTGCTGCGAAACGATCTCGAGCTCAACGGCGCCAAGTTCGGCTGCGGGCTGGCGCAATGCGGCGCCTGTACCGTGCTGGTCGACGGCAAGGCCATGCGCTCCTGCGTCACCCCGATCAGCGCCGTGGCGACGAGCGAGATCACGACCCTGGAAGGGATCGGGACGTTCGACAAGCCGCACCCGCTGCAGCTCGCCTTCGTCGAGGAGCAGGCGGCGCAGTGCGGTTACTGCACTAACGGCATGATCCTGACCGCCAAGGAGCTGCTCGACCGCAATCCGCATCCGAGCGAGCCGGACGTGCGCGCGGCGCTTGCGGGCAATCTCTGCCGCTGCGGCACCCACAACCGCATCATTCGCGCGGTGCTGCGCGCCGCCCGGGCGAACGGGAGGACCTGACATGAACGCTCCCGCCTTCAACCGGCGCCAGTTCAGCGCGGGCCTCGGCGCGCTCGTCGTCGCCTTCGCGCTCGATCCCGAGCTCGCCCGGGCGCAGCAACGACTGCCCGGAAGCCTGCAGACCAACCGCAAGCTCGACGCCTGGATCCGCGTCAATGCCGACGGCAGCGCGACCGTTTTCACCGGCAAGGTCGAGCTCGGCCAGGGCATCCTCACCGCGCTCAAGCAGATCGTCGCCGAGGAGCTCGACCTGCCGCTCACCCGCATCAGGATGATCTCCGGCGATACCGCCCAGACGCCGAACGAGGGCCAGACTGCCGGCAGCCTGTCGGTCCAGAACAGCGGCACGGCGTTGCGCCTGGCAGGCGCCGAGGTGCGCAAGATCCTCCTCGAGCTTGCGGCCAGGCGGCTCGGGGTGACCGCGGAGGAATTGACGGTCGCCGACGGCGTGATCGCGGCTCCCGACGGACGCCAGTTCGGCTACGGCGAGCTCGTCACCGACCTCGATCTCAACCGCGACGCGAGCGGCAAGGTGGCGCCGAAGCCGCCCGCCGGCCACAAGATCGTGGGAACGTCGGTTTTGCGCTTGGACATTCCGGCCAAGGTCCTCGGCAGCGTCGCGTTCGTCCAGGATATACGCCGGCCCGGTACTCTGCATGGCCGGGTGGTACGCCCGCCGCGCTACGGCTCCACGCTCGACAGCGTCGACGACGCCGTGGTGCGAGCCATGCCCGGCGTCGTGACCGTGGTGCGCGACGGCTCCTTCCTGGGCGTGCTGGCCGAGCGCGAGGAGCAGGCGATCAAGGCGCGCGAAGCGCTGCGCAGCAGCGCGAAGTGGACATTGGGGCCGGAGCTGCCGGATCCCGATCGGATCTTCGACCTCATCAAGTCGCTGCCGAGCAAGGACGCGACCATCGGCGTCAAGCAGGCGGCCGTCCCGGCGGATAGTCGGACCTTCGAGGCGACCTATACCAGGCCGTACACGGCGCATGCGTCGATCGGGCCGTCCTGCTCGGTGGCCGAATTCAAGGACGGCGAGCTGACGGTGTGGACGCACTCGCAAGGCGTGTTCCCGCTGCGCATGGAGCTCGCCAAGACGCTGCAGATGCCGCTCGCCGCGATCCGCTGCGTGCACATGGAAGGCTCCGGCTGCTACGGCCACAACGGCGCCGACGACGTCGCGGCCGACGCGGCGCTCCTGGCCCGCGCCGTTCCCGGCCGTCCCGTGCGCCTGCAATGGATGCGCGACGACGAGTTCGCATGGGAGCCCTACGGCCCGGCCATGGTGATGCGGGCGAAGGCGGCGCTCGATCGCGACGGCAAGATCGCCGACTGGGAATACGAGGTGTGGAGCAATACGCATTCCACCCGGCCGCAATCGACCACCGGCACCAATGTGCTGGCGGCCTGGTACCTGGCCGAGCCGCAGAGGATGGGGCCCCCGACCAGCCCGCCGCAGCCCGCCGGCGGCGGCGACCGCAACGCGATCCCGCTCTATGACTTCCCGAGCCAGCGCGTGATCCATCATTTCGTCCAGGACATGCCGATCCGGGTCTCGGCGCTGCGCACGCTCGGCGCCTATGCCAACGTGTTCGCGCTCGAATCCTTCATGGACGAGCTCGCGGCCGCGGCCGGCGCCGATCCGGTCGCGTTCCGGCTCGCCCACATGAAGGATCCGCGGGCGCGGGCGGTGATCGAGGCGGTGGCCAGGAAAGCCGGCTGGAAAGCGGGCGAGAACGGCGACGGCGTCCGCGGGCGCGGCATCGGCTTCGCCAAATACAAGAACCTGGCCTGCTACGTCGCCGTGGTGGCGGAGGTCGAGGTCGACCGCGCCGGCGGCGCGGTGCAAGTGCCGCGGGTCTGGGCGGCGGTTGATTCCGGTCTGATCGTCAATCCGGACGGGCTCACCAACCAGATCGAAGGCGGCATCGTGCAGTCCGTGAGCTGGACGCTGAAGGAGCAGGTGCGTTTCGACCGGAACGGGATTCTCGCGCGCGACTGGGCGAGCTATCCGATCCTCACCATGCCGGAGGCGCCGAACGTCGAGGTCGCGTTGATCAACCGTCCGAACGAACCTGCGCTCGGGGCGGGAGAAGGCGCGCAGGGCCCCGCGGTCGCCGCCGTTGCCAATGCCTTTGCCAACGCCACCGGCAAGCGCATCCGCGACCTGCCGCTCGATCCGGCGCGGGTGAAGGCCGCATTGGGATAGCCGCACGCCGAGTGACGCAACACGGGCGGCGCACACGCGACCGACGAGGGGTCGGGGAAGGGGATTGACGGGTGTCGCCGCCGCGCCACCCGTCCGCACCGCGTCGACGCATGTCGTGTTCACATCCCGTCGTAGAGCCAGGCAATGCCGTCGTAAGACTGTTCGGGGGTGCGCGGCCCGAGCAACTGGTTGCGCAGCTCCGCCGCCGGTCCGCGCGCATGGTAGAAGTCGCCATAGACGCGCGCCATGATCTGCACGCGCGCGGTGCGCAGATAGCGCTGCTGGACATAGGCGCGGAACGCCGCCGCCAAATCCTGCGGGTTCTCGGCGACCTTGTCGGCGAGCCAGACCGCGTCCTCGGTCGCCATGCAGGCGCCTTGCGCGAGGTATTGCAGCATGGGATGGGCGGCATCGCCCAGGAGCGTGACGCGCCCCTTGCCCCACTCCTTCACCGGCTCGCGGTCGCACAGCACCCACATGCGCCAGGTCTCGATCCGCTCCAGCATGCGCAGGACCTCGGGGCGCTGGCCGTTGAAATGCGCCCAGAGCTCGCTGGCGTCGGCTTCCGCGTTCCAGCCCTCGACGTAGCGCTTGGAATGAAACACGGCGACCAGGTTGTAGATCTCGCCCCGGCGCAGCGGATAATGGACGAGATGGGTGCGCGGGCCCGCCCACAGGACCACGTCGGGGCTCCAGAGATCCGCCGGCACCTCGTCGCGCTTGAGCACGGCGCGAAAGGCGATATGGCCCGACACCAGCGGCGCGCCGTCGCCGACGAGCTTGTGGCGCACCTTCGACCACATGCCGTCGCAGCCGACGAGCGCCCGGCCGCGGACGCGCTCGCCCGATTGCAGGATCGCGGTGACGCCGTCGTCGTCCTGCTCGAAGTCCTCCACGGTGCGGCTGGTCTCGAGCGTGATCAGGTTGTTGTTCTTGCACGCGTCGATGAACACCGAATGCAGATCGTGCCGGTGGATGACCGCGTAGGGCTGCTGGAACTTGGCCTTGAAACGGGGATCCTCGAGCGGGATGCGGGTGACGCGCTCGCCTGAGAGCGCGCAGCGCATCTCCATGGCGGGCGGCAGATGAACGTCGGCGAGCACCGCATCCTTGAGGTCGAGCCGTTCCAGCGCGCGGAAAACATTGGGGCCGAGCTGGATGCCGGCGCCGATCTCGCGAAACTCGGGCGCCTGCTCCAACACCCGCACCGCCGATCCCTTGCGCGCGAGTGCATGCGCCGCCGCGAGGCCCCCGATGCCGCCGCCGGCAACCAGGATCGGCAGCGCTTGACCATTCGTCTTCGCCATCACCACTCCGAGTGCTGCAATGCCGTATCAGCGTACGACATTCTTAGCCTGTTTCGGGCTTGCTTCAATTGCGTTCCGGCGCCGGCGCGGCTCACGACACGCGTGGCGGCTTGCCATTGTCCGCAGACCCGATCGCGCATGCCGGGCATCGTTCCGGTCGGCGCGAAAAAGGGCCGCGCGGAGCGGCCCTGCGCCCGGATTTGATCAGCTCAAGGACAAGGATGCCGAAGGCCGTCGTAGCCGAGATAGGTTCCGGTGGCCGGATCGTAGGACTTGAACCGCTGCATGCAGTAGGCCTCGGCGTCCGCGACCGGCGGGCCGTAAGCCGGTGCCGGCGGGGCGTAGTAGACCGGCGGCGGCGCCGCGTAGTAGGGCCCCGGGGCGTAATAGGGCGCGGCGAGCGCGCCGCCGAGGATTGCGCCGGCGACAAACCCCGCGCCCACACCGCCCCAACCCCCGCCGCGCCGCCAGCCCCCTCCGCCGCCCCAGCCGCGGCGCCATTGCACGCTCTCGACCTGGGCGGGAACTGCGTTCCTGATCGCGAGGGCATCAGCCACCGGCGTGGCGGACGCGGCCGTTGCCGCCGACCCAATGCCGGCGGCCAAGACCATCGCCGCCACGAGCCTTTTCATCTGGTCAGTCATTCTGCTCACTCCTCTCGGCGTCGCCTTGCGGCGGACCATAGTTGCGAGACGCCATCGCGGCAAACGCGCCCCGAATCGGCTCGCGCCGCAGGTGACAATGCAACGATGTCGGTTCGACGGCGCCAAGGTAGCGATGGCCGCGGTCAGTTCGCCCGCGGCCGCGCACCTTCGGCGATGACGAAAACAGGGTGCGCTCTGGCGCACGACGAGGCGAATGCCATATCCGGTCGGCCGGGTGTTGCTGCTGACCGGCGAGCGCCATCACGAAACTGCAACGTGCGCTATCGCTGCACGGTCTCGCTGCCCATGCGGTTCAAGATATCGGGCACGAATCTTTCGGAGAACCCTGCGATGAACCCCCAGATGATCGCCTTCGCATTTGCCTCGGCATCTGCCGGCGTCCAATAGGCAACAAACTGGTAAAAATCGGTGCAAGTATGCCCTTCGGTGCATCGGAACTCCGGGAACAAGTCTCCCTTCAAAATGCCTGCTGCAAACAACAAGTAGACGACGAAGGCGCCGATGGTGCCCACAAGGGGAGGAACAAGGGAATAGGCTATCACGTAGAAATTCATTCTTTGGAACAGGTGAACGTATTCGCGCCGGGGGAACACGTCTTCAAAGCTATACAGCCGGCGTAAGCTGCTCACGAAGCCTCCACCTGCCCCTGCCGCCATCACCGCGGCTTCAATGGTAAGCCCGCCGCCCGTCGCATCGAAAAAGATCACCAGTGCGATAAGCGAGAAGCTTATGATAATGGTACATATGAACAACCACATGACCAAGAGGCGATGAGCGTCGAGGGTACCGGGATCTGGCTGTCTCGATGGTGCGGGACGTTGCGGCTCTTCCATCGTGCGCCTCCCAGAGATTTCTAATCTTGGGCTGTCACGTCGATTGTAGCTCTCGCCGTTCCGAGTTGTCCGATATTTCGCACGTTTCGGGACCAACGAGCACGATGTTGCGCCCTGGTTTTTCTTGGACGCGTCATGCCGCCCGCGAGGGTCGCTGTCAGCTCGCGGCTGAACGCCCCGACGTTCGAGCGGCGGAGGCGGACCCAACACGCAATCTCTTGAGAGCCTCCTGCTGACGCGTCAAATTGATCCAGAACCATTACGCTGCCCGCTGTGCTCGACGACGCCACGCTGGTCGGGACCGCCGTCAGCGGCGGGACTTGGGCGTTTGGCGCGCCTTGCTGCCGGCCCTGACGGGCGAGGCGCTCAGGAGGCAGGCCCACGGCACATGGTTCGCGAATTATGCCGAGAATCTTCGTGATGCCGAGAAGGCCTCAAATTTGCGGACACCATATGGACATAGAAGCTATGGCTGGGATGCGCCCGCCCGGATCGCTTCAAAAAACCTTTGTTTTCCGGTGATTTTGGTGAGCCCGGCTGGGGTCGAACCAGCGACCTACTGATTAAAAGTCAGTTGCTCTACCGCTGAGCTACGGGCCCCTGCAAACGGCTTGGCGCGGCTGCGGCTTGGAGGCGGCGCTCGAGCGCCGAAGCCGCTTCTGATTGCCCAAGCCGCTGCGCGGCTGTGTACGGGCGGCATCCTGCGGGGTCAATAGGCGGGCGGCATTGCCGCAAGCTTTGACCTGTCCAAGCCGCTCCGATCGACCTATGTTCGAGCCGGCGCGCCGTCGGCCGGACGCGCCATGCGAGGAGCAGAGCAATGCCGATCGTCAACCGCATCGCCGACCTGCACGGCGAGATCACCGCCTGGCGGCGCGACATCCACGCCCATCCCGAGCTGCTCTACGACGTCCACCGCACCGCGGCCAGCGTCGCCGAGAAGCTCAGGAGCTTCGGCTGCGACGAGGTGGCGACCGGAATCGGGCGCACCGGCGTGGTGGGCGTGATCCGCGGCGGCAAAGACGCCGGCAGCGGCGCCGGAAACGGCAGGGTGGTCGGGCTGCGCGCCGACATGGACGCGCTGCCGATCCACGAGGCGAACGAGGTGCCGTACAAGTCGACGGTGCCGGGCAAGATGCACGCCTGCGGCCATGACGGCCATACCGCGATGCTCCTCGGCGCCGCGCGCTACCTCGCCGAGACGCGCAATTTCGCCGGTACCGCGGTCGTGATCTTCCAGCCGGCGGAGGAGGGCGGCGCCGGCGGCAAGGCCATGGTTCAGGACGGCCTGATGGACCGCTTCGGCATCGAGGAGGTCTACGGGATGCACAATTATCCCGGCCTCCCGGTCGGTCAGTTTGCGCTGCGCCCGGGTCCGCTGATGGCCGCGGCCGACCGGCTCACCATCGAGATCGAGGGCCGCGGTGGTCACGCCGCGCGCCCGCATATCGCGGTCGACACCGTGCTGGTGGGAGCGCAGATCATCAATCAGATCCAGTCGATCGTGTCGCGCAACGTCGATCCGCTGCACGCGGCGGTGGTCTCGATCTGCGTCTTCCAGGCCGGATCGACCGACAACGTGATCCCGCAGACCGCGCTGCTGCGCGGCACGGCGCGCAGCCTGACCCCGGAGGTCCGCGATCTGCTGGAGCGGCGCCTGCACGAGGTCGTCAGCGGAACGGCGCAGCTCTACGGCGCGACCGCGAAGCTCACCTACAAGCGCGACTATCCGGTGACCCGCAACCACGAGCGGCAGACGGCGTTCGCGACCTCGGTCGCCGCGCAGGTGGTAGGGCGCGAGCGGGTCGACGATCAGGCCCCGCCCGTCATGGGCGCGGAGGACTTCTCGTTCATGCTGGAGGCGCGCCCGGGCGCGTTCATCTTCGTCGGCAACGGCGACAGCGCCGGCCTTCACCACCCGGCCTATGATTTCAACGACGAGGTGATCCCGGTCGGCAGCTCGTACTGGATCAGGCTGGTCGAGACCGCGTTGTCGTGATGGCCGGAAATCGGCCGTCGGCAACCAAGGCGGTTTACGGCCGGCGATGGCTTGCCGGCGGCCCGACTACTGATTGCCGATGACCGACTTCTGGTCGGCTGGGGCCTCGGCCACGGCGGACGCCTGCGGCAATTGCGCGGCGACCTTGGCCTCGACGCTGCGCCAATAGGCGAATTCGTTGAAGCGTGAGGCTTCCAGCACGGCGATCGCGACCGCGGCGAGGAACGGCAGGCTCTGCACCACGAGCACCAGCGCGAAAATATTCACTTCGTGGATTTGCTTGTAGTTCGTTGCCAGCACGATCACGGCACCGATCAGCAGCAGCGCGGCCAGCACGGCTTCCCAGAACGCGGGAAAGTCCGGTCCCTTGCGGGTCGCGCCGCCCTTGGCGGTCCGCATGAAGGGCAGGCTCTCCTTCCACGCGCCGTAGCCGACCGCACGCGCGACGGTCCACTGCACCGACATGGCGGCGATCACCGCTCCCATCATCTGGCCGAGCGGAACAGCGACCCGCAAGCGGTAGAGCGCAATGAAATGGGCGAGCGTGACCGCGAAGGCCGCGAGGATCGGGACGGTGAGGATCATGTCGGGGATGGCAATTCCGGCGAAGGCAACGACCGGCATCCAGACGAGATTGAGCAGCGCGACGACCACCCCGATCGCCTCCGCGCCCAGCCAGTTCAGCCAGCCGAGGGCGAATTCGCGCTTCTGCTCGCGCGTCAGGCCGGCGGCGCGGGGTAGGAGATGCCGCCAGTGCTTCCGCAGGATCTGGAAGCCGCCATAGGCCCAGCGATGGCGCTGCTTCTTGTAGGCTTCGAACGTGTCGGGCAGCAGGCCGTGGCCGTAGCGGCGGTTGGTGTAGTGGATCTGCCAGCCGCGCTCGAGCACGACCAACCCGAGGTCGCTGTCCTCGACGATGGTATCGCTCGACCAGCCGCCCGCGGAGATGAGCGCGGCGCGCCGTATCAGGCACATGGTGCCGTGCACGATGATGGCGTTCGCCTCGTTGCGCTGGACCATGCCGATGTCGAAGAAGCCGGCATACTCGCCGTTCATGACGTGATGCATGACGGTGCGGTCGCCGTCGCGGTGGTCCTGCGGCGCCTGGCACATTCCGACCTTCGGATCGGCGAAGGCGGGCACCAGGTCCTTGAGCCAGTCCGCGCGCACGACGTAGTCGGCATCGATGACCCCGATGATCTCGGCGTCGGCGGCGGTATGCGCGAGCGCGAGGCGCAAGGCGCCTGCCTTGTAGCCCGCGACATCGTTCTCGTTCACGAACTTGAAGCGTTCACCCAGCGCGCGGCAGTGCTCCTCGATCGGGCGCCAGAACGCCGCGTCGGGCGTGTTGTTGATGACCACCACGCATTCGAAGTTCGGGTAGTCGAGCCGCGCGACCGCGTCGAGGGTGGCCTTGAGCATGTCCGGCGGTTCGCGATGCGCCGGCACGTGGATCGAGACCTTGGGGGCGAAGCCATCGGCCGCGGGCAGGGCGGCCGTGATCAGCCGCCGCGGGTGGCGCCCGAAGGCGATGGCCGCGATCTCTTCGATGCGCGCCAGCGCGATCACGACCAGCGGGACGAGGAGGATGATACCGAGCCCGAGCGCGAAGGCGGCGCCGGGCACGAAATAGTGCGTCTGCCAGAAGGCGAACACGGTCGCAAACCACGCCCCCACCACGTTGGCCGCGACCGCGAGCGTCGCCGCCTCGCCCAACGTGGCGTCGTTGCGGGCGAGGATGGGGAGCGACAGCAGGAGACCGAGCAGCACCGCGAGGCCGCCGACCTTCCAGTGATCGGGGTCGCTGACCGGGCCAGCCCAGGCGAACTTGGCGTGGCGGGCGGCATCGAAGATGCCCCAGTACATTCCCACGCCGCCTTCGTTGGTTTTCCAGGGCTGGTCGAAGGCTTCGATGAGGTTGTAGTCGATGCCGTAGGCGTCGGCGCGTGCGACGAAGTCACGCAGCACCGTGGCCTGCTCGATGCGCCCGGGATCGGCGTCGCGCATGTTGTAGCCGGCGCTCGGCCAGCCGAATTCGGCGATCACGATGCGCTTGCCGGGATGGGTGCGGCGCAGCTTGGTATAGAACTCGATCGTCTTGTCGACCGCCTGACCGGTGGTGAAGCCGTCCCAGTAGGGCAGGATGTGCGCGGCGATGAAATCGACCGCCGAGGCGAGCTCGGGATGCTCGATCCATACCGTCCAGATCTCGCCGGTGGTCACCGGCACGGGGCTTTGCCGCTTCACGCGCTGCAGCAGCCGGATGAGCTCGTCGACCGTCTTCTCCGCACGCAGCGTGGTCTCGTTGCCGACCACGATGGCATTGACGTTGCTGTAGCGGCGCGCCAGCGCGAGCGCGGACTGAATTTCGCGTTCGTTGCGGGCCTCGTCCTTGTCGATCCAGATGCCGAGCGTGACCTTGAGCCCGAACTCGGCCGCGATCGCCGGCACCAGCTCGCCGCCGCCGGTGGAGCTGTAGGTGCGGATCGCCTGGGTATAGGGGCTGAGGATTTTCAGGTCGGCACGGATCTGCTCTGCCGTCGGCCGGTCGCCGTAGTCGGGATGCTGCGATCGCGTATAGGGAGAATAAGAGATGCTCGCGAGCGGAGCGTCGATGTCGGCGACCGCCTGGTGCCGTTGGAGCAGACTCCATAAGCCGGCATTCACGCAGACGACGAGCGCCACCACGGCAGCGACGGTGCGCATAGTACAACTACCACGCGGGGCAGAAGACAGAGACCCGAACCCGTCCCCTAGGTTCAACCAAGGTCACTGATAGCGTACCTTAGCGTAAGGCGTTTTAGCAAGTAGCCATCAGTCATGGCGGTTTCAAGGAAAACAACTGCGCAGCAAACAAAACGTTCCAAGAAAATTCTAATCAGTCATTCTGAACGTCTGTACAGCTTAGCGTCCGCGCGGCTGAACATCTGTACAGATTAGCGGCTGGTAGTTCCGCTCGGCGCGGCGGCGGTGCCCTGCGTCTCGTTGCTCGGGTTGATCCAGCAGCCGTGCACGCGTCCGTTGAGAGTGTCGGTCGCCTTGGGATCGATGTTGCCTTGCCGCACGACGCAGCGGAACGTCGCCTGGATGTGGCCTGCAGGGCAGCCGAACCGGTCGTAAAGATCGAGGTGGCGGAACGCAGTATCGAGATCGTCGCGCCAGAGCAGACTTACAACCCGCCGGCCGAGCCATACGCATTCCGGATTGGCGGCGGGACCACCTAGCAGCCGCTCGGCTTCGGCGAACTCGTCGACCGCCTTCTTCTGGGCCTCCTTGCCGTCGGCGGCCGGCGCCTTGTCGGCCGGCTTCTGGTCCGCGCTTTGGCTGAACGCCGGGCCGGCCACGAGCAACGCCGCCGCGGTCAAGGCGGCGGTGAGAAGACGCAAGCGAGGACGGTGCATGGGTACTCTGGATCTTGGCGGCCGGGACCGGCCAGTTGCTTCCTTCACATGCGGCCCCATTCGGTCAGCATTGCGGCAACCGCCCCGGCCGCTCGGAGGCAATGCGATTAAAGCAGCCGCGCGCCGGGTCGCCAAGACCGGAAAGCGTCGGCGTCGTCAAAAAGCGCCATTGGCCGCAACTGCGAAAGCTTGGCACCGCGGTCGCAGCACGATAAGCGGGGCGCCACCCTGAGGAAGGGGCGGACGGACTGACGTCGATGGGCATTGCGAGCGCGCTCTTTGCGTTGGCGGCTGCGGTAATCGTGGCGGCGTGGGGATGGCTCGGGACCGCGGTCCAGATGCCGCCCTCTCCGCTCGCCGCGGGCGAGAAGCCGTACTGCATCTCGTATGCCCCGTTTCGCGGCGACCAGAGTCCCTTCGGCCCGGATGTTCCCATCGATTCCCGGCAGATCGACCAGGATCTTGCCCAGCTCAAGCGCATCACCGACTGCGTGCGCACCTACTCGGTCGATCACGGCCTCGATCAGATCCCGGAAATCGCCAGACGCCACGGTATGAAGGTGCTGCAGGGACTGTGGCTCTCGAACCGGCCGGATCGAAGCCGCGTGCAGGTCGAGACCGCAATTGCTCTCGCCAAGCGGTTTCCCGACGTGATTGTGGCGGTCGTCGTCGGCAACGAGGTCTTGCTGCGTGGAGAGATGTCGGAGCCCGTCCTCGCGCGCACCATCCGCGAGGTCAAGGCGCAGGTCGCGGTGCCGGTCACCTATGCCGACGTGTGGGAGTTCTGGCTGCGCCACCGCGAGATCGCGACCGTGGTGGACTTCGTCACCGTCCATATCCTGCCGTACTGGGAGGATTTCCCCATTCCGGCGCGAGAGGCGGCGCGGCACGTCGATGCCATCCGCAAAGAGATCGTGGCCGCCTTTCCGCAAAAGGAAATATTCGTGGGCGAGTTCGGATGGCCGAGCGCCGGGCGTATGCGCGAGGGCGCCTTGCCGTCCCCCGTGAACCAGGCTCGCGTCATGCACGAGGTGCTCGCCTTGGCCAAGCGCGAGAACTATCGCGTCAACCTCATCGAGGCCTACGACCAGCCGTGGAAGCGCCGGCTCGAGGGTACCGTCGGCGGCCATTGGGGCCTCTACGACGCCTATCGACGGCAGGCCAAATTTACCTGGGGCGGCACCGTCTCCAATCATTCCGGCTGGCCGTGGCAGGCGGCGGGCGGGCTTGCGCTCGCCGCGCTGGTCTTCGG
>JBAUOM010000492.1:0-7603 GCA_049579765.1 Xanthobacteraceae bacterium | reverse complement strand
GTTCGTTGCGGCGCGCCGGGCCTGAGCGACGGAGGCAAAAGTCGCGCCCCGCGACGCCTTGCTGCCTCCGGGCAGCGCCCGCCCGCATGCGACTGCGCATCGGAGGACGGAATGTCGACGCGACGTCCGGCCCTCGCCAGTGCTGGGCAAGATACGGCCGCACTGTTATCTTGCCGGGGCCGGAGGAAAAACCGGGACGGGGCGGCTGAATCCAGTTCGTTGGTGGGAGAAACATATGCGGACGCACAAGGGCGGCGCCCTCGCCGTGGCGCTTTGTCTCGCGGCAGCATCCCCGCTGCATGCAGAAGACGTGCTCGTTACTCAGTACAAGGCGGATCCGTCTGGCGCGCCGTACGGCATCGCCATCGACAAGGGCTTCTTCAAGAAGGCCGGCATCGACATCACCGGCGTGATCTCGGGTGCGGGCGGCGGCACCTCGGTGCGTAGCGCGATCGCCAGCGATCTCGGCTTCGGCGACGTGTCGCCGGCGCCCGCGATCGCCGCCATCGGACAGGGCGAGGACATCAAGATCGTCAACCTCGGTTCACGCTCGCTCGCCGACAATGTCGTGATCGTCATGCCGAACTCACCGATCAAATCCGTCAAGGATCTGAAGGGAAAGAAGTTCGCCATCAGCAATCCGAAGTCGCTGGGGGAAATGACGGCGGTGCTGGTCTTCGAGCAGGCCGGCCTTAAGCCGGATGACGTGCAGCGCGTGGCGCTGGGCAGCCTCTCCGGTGCGCTGACGGCGCTGGAAGGGGGTGTTGTCGATGCTACCACCATTCCAGGAATTCTGTTCATGATGCGGGGCGGTGAGAGCAAGTATCGCGTTCTGCTCGGTCCGAATGATCTGCCGCTGCTGCCCCCGGCGATCGGGATCGCGACCGGCAACCTGATGAAGAAGCATCCGGACAAGCTGCGCGCGTTGCTCGCCGGGCGGCGCGAGGGCGTGAAGTTCATCTACGGAAACACACCGGACGCGATCAAGGTTCTGAGCAGCGTCTACGCGCCGCTGCCGCCGAAGGACGTCGAGACGCTGATCGGGCAACTGGTGGCTGCCAAGTTCTGGAGCGAAGGCCAAATCGAGATGCAAGGCCTTCAGAATGCGGTGCGCGCGATGAAATACGTCGGATCGCTCGACCACGACGTCGACCTGAACAAGATGATCGATACCTCGTTCCTGCCCAGCGACCTGCAGGCCGTAAAGAAATGAACGGGAGGCCCCAGCAGCACGAGATTCACGCGCAATTGCGGGGCGTGACGCGCCTTTTCCCCGCAATAGGGAACCACACTGCGATTCAGGCGCTTGGGCCGGTCGACCTCGACCTGCGCAGGGGCGAGTTCTTCGCCGTGGTCGGGCCTTCCGGCTGCGGCAAGACCACGCTGCTGGAAATCCTTGCCGGGCTGCAACGCCCGACCGAGGGCACGGTGACGTTCGAACGGCAGTCCGTGGTCGACGTGGTCCCGGACGGCATCGGCGTCGTCTTCCAAGAAGATGCAAGCTTCCCCTGGCTGACGGTATGGGACAACGCCGCCTTCGGCCTTCGCCGGCAAGGGGCGCCGGAAGCGGAGGTCCGCCGTCGTGTCGAAGACGCGTTGGCATTCATGGGTCTCAAGGATTTCGCGCGCGCCTATCCGGCCCAACTGTCCGGCGGCATGCGCCAGCGTGTCTGCATTGCGCGCACCCTGGTGCTTCAGCCGCGACTCATCCTGCTCGATGAACCGTTCGGTGCGCTCGACGCGCAGACGCGTTTGCTCATGGGTGAGGAGGTGCTGCGCCTGTGGCGGCGGACCGGGGCAACGGTGCTGCTGATCACACATGCACTCGACGAGGCCGCCATGCTCTCCGATCGGATCGGCGTGATGTCGGCGCGGCCGGGACGCTTCATCGAGATCGTCGAGACCGAGTGGCCGCGGGAGCGGGACAGTACCATCGTCGGTGAGGCAGCGTTCGGCGCGCTGACCGGACGGCTTTGGGATCACCTCCGCGGCGAATCGATCAAGGCGCTCGGCCACCCCGGCAGGGCCGCGGCATGACCCGAGCCGGCTGGATCAGGCTCGTGGTCCTTGTCGGGGCCATCGGAGCGCTCGAGCTCGCCTGCCGCAGCGGCCTGATCGATCGTCGCGTCATCGTCCCGCCTTCCGAGATGGCCGCCGCGCTGTTTGGCATTCTTGCCTCCGGCAGCATCAACGGCGACATCATCCGCACGCTCGGCGTGATTGTCCTCGCGGTGATCCTTTCGGTAACCTTCGGCTTCGGTCTCGGCCTGCTGATTCACGCGCTTCCGCGGCTAAGAGAGGCGCTCGACCCATTTTTCGCGACCTACTACGCGGTTCCGATCTTCATTTTCTATCCGGTGCTGGTGGCCGTCTTCGGCTTGTCGCTCGTACCGATCTTGCTGATCGGCGTCGCCACAGCCATCGTCGCGATGATCATCGCGACCTTGAACGGATTGGATCGGGTGCCGCGGGTGCTGACCAAAGTCGCGCGCGTGCACCGCATGGGGGCGTTCGCGACCGCCGCGCGGCTGCAGTTGCCGGCCGCGGCGCCCCATCTCTTCACCGGGGTCAAGCTGTCGGTCAGCTATAGCTTCATCGCGGTCATCGCGGCCGAGTTCATTCTCGCACCGGCTGGTCTTGGGCGCGATATCGCCGACGCATACGCCGATTTCAACAATCGCCGGATGTATGCGCTCATGCTGTTCGTCCTGGTCGTCGCGACCGTCGTCAACCTGCTGCTGCATGCGTGGGACCTGCGCTGGGCCGAACGGCGCGGTCGGGGGTGAAATGACTGCGCCGCGGCGAGCCGCCGACACGCTGATGGTCATTGCCGTGCTCGTGCTGATATGGCAGGCGCTGCATCAAGTCGTCGGGGAAACGGCGCTGCCGGGGCCGTGGCCGACCCTGTCCTATCTCGTCCGCCTGGTGCCGACATCGCGATTCGGCGAAAACGCCGCCGCGACGGCGACGTCCTTCCTCTTCGCGCTGATCCTGGCTTACGGCCTTGGGCTTGCGATCGGCGTTTGGATGGGTGCGCATCGTTTGTCGGGAGCGGTAGGCGAGCCGATCCTGGTGGCGTTCTACTCGCTACCGAAGATCACGCTTTATCCGATGATCCTGCTGATCTTCGGCCTCGGGATTTCGGGAAAGGTGGCGTTCGGTGCGCTGCACGGCGTCCTGCCGGTCGCGCTTCTCACCATGGCCGCGATCCGCAATATCTCGCCGGTCTATCTGAAATCCGCGCGCGCCATGAAGCTGTCGAGCTGGCAGACCATCCTGACGGTGCTGTTTCCGGCCACGGTTCCCGAGATCGTGGCAGGATTGAGAATCGGCTTCACCGTGACCCTGCTGGGCGTGCTGCTGGCGGAAATGTTCGCGTCCAAGCAAGGGCTCGGATTTCTGATCATCAACGCGATGTCGCTCGTCCAGACCGAAGAGATGATGACGATCGCGATCTTGCTGTTCGCATTTGCCGCCGTCGCGAACGCCCTTCTCCTGTGGATGGAGCATCGCTTGCATCGCAGGGTCTGAACGACCCCGCCGAGGACGCTCGATCTCGCGCTTGGCTCGAGCATGCAACCGAAGCGTAGACGTCGGGCGCTACTTCTGCGTTCCGATGACTTCCTTGGCGAGCCGGCCCCATTTTCCGTTCTCGGCTCGAAAGAAACTCGCGAAAGCGGCGGCGTCATAGGGCGGAGGATCGATTGCATCGCGCGCGAGAAGGCGGCGCGCGTCGGGCTCCTGCAGACCCTTGACCACCGCCGCGTTGATCCTCTGGACGAGGCCGTCGGGAATCCTCGGCGGGCCCGAAAGGCCAAACCAGACCTCGGCGACGACGTCCGGAAAGCCCTGCTCCGCGAATGTCGGAACATCGGGATGCTCGGGGACGCGCTTGCGCGAGGTCATCGCGAGCGCGCGCACCTTGCCGCCCAGAATGGTCCCGGCTGCCGATGTGAGAGCGGTGCAGGTCACGGCGATATGGCCGCCCGTGAGATCGGTCATCGCCTGGCTGGCGCCGCGATAGACCACGTTCTGCAGTTGGATCCCGGCCTGTTTCTGGAACAGCATGAAGGCGAGATTGGCCAAGGAGCCGGGCGACGGCGAGCCGTAGTTGAGCTTGCCGGAGTTCGCCTTGGCGTAGTCGACGAATTCCTTGAGGTTCTTGACCGGCACATCGTTGTTGACGAGCAGAACCGCGGGCGGGCCGCCGAAATCGGCAATGTGAGTGTATCCCGTCACCGCGTCGGCCGGGGGATTGGAACTTATGGCGGTCGAAATGATCAACCCGCCGACGCCGGATACGAACAGCGTGTAGCCGTCCGGCGCAGCGCTCGCCGCCTCGGCGGCGGCGATCAGGCCACTGGCGCCGGGCTTGTTCTCGGGCACGAACTGCCGGCCGAACGCGGCCGAAAGCTTTTCTGCGGCGATGCGGCCGAGCGTGTCGGCGGTGCCGCCAGCGGTAAACGGGATGAGTATCCGCACCGGCCGGGCCGGCCAATCGTCGGCGCGCGTGGGCAACATGGCGACGCCCGCGCCGAGCAATCCCAAAACCAGAGCGACCGTTGCCGTCCTCGTCGGCATGCGTACCTCCCGCCGTCTCGGCTCGCGAGCGCGGCCGTGCAGCGCCACCTTCATCGAGGCTTGCCGCAGATCAACGCAACGTTCCCCGTCCTCCGGCGCTGGTTCCGGGATTGCAGACCCTTCCGCGACGGTTATCGCTGCGCTGACGCCGAGACTTGGTACAGCTGGGTGGACTCGAACCACCGACCTCCTGGTCCACAGCCAGGCGCTCTAACCAACTGAGCTACAGCTGCACGCGTCGTCGCGGCGGGCGCAACCTAGGAGCACCGTTCCGCTTTGACAAGACCTTGAGCGCCCGTCGCCGGGGGCCGGAGCGCGCGGCGCCGCGCCGCGGTGGTTGTCCGGTCGCGATGTCCGCCGGAACGCTCAAAAGAACAAAGCCCGGGCGATGTGCCCGGGCCTGGTCAGGCCGTCGTAGCTGCGGCGGGGTAGCCGGCGTCAACCGACCTTCTTGAAGGCCTTGCCGAAGCTTTCCTTCACCGGCTCGGCGGACTCGGTCGCCACCTTCTGCGCGATCGCAACCAGCTCCTTTGATTGAGCTGTCAACGCCTCGAATTGCTTGCGCGTATGCGCAGTCGAAAGCTCGACCATCTCGGAGAGCGACTTCACCGTCATCAATTGCGTGGCAAAATCGAATGCGGCATTGGTGTTCTCGCGCGCCACCTCGATCATCTTGAGGCCGTAGTCGGAAGCACCCTTGCTGGCAGTCGCGTAGGTGTCCTCGAGCACGTCGGTCGCCTCTTCCGCGGCGGACTTCATCTTCTCGTAGGTCTCCTTGGCCTGCGAGACGCTCTTCTCGGCGATCTCGCGGAACGCGGCCGGGATTTCCATCTTGGGAATCTCGAAATTCGGGAGTTCGAATTTCGGCATCTCGAACGCGGTCGGCGCCGTCTTGATTTTGGACTTTGCGGTGCTGGTATCGATCGACTCGGTCATGAACGGGTCCTTTGGGGGCGAAGGTCCGGCATCGCACGGATCGGCGCCCACAGCCGATCCGCGCCTTAACGGTCAGTGGCCGTCGCCCCGACAGCGGAGCGCCACAGCCGTAGTGATGGCAAGATATATAGCCTGGATTTGGTGCGATGCAACAAAATATTGCATCGCACAATCAAATATCGGTTGCAACAGGGTTTTCTACCCAACTGCGCGCCGGCAGCAATCCGGAACCCAATGCCTGGGCGTGGCGGCGTCCTTTGCGGCCTTGTTCGTGCTTTCGCCCAACTCCCTGGCTTGCTCGGTGAACAGCTGCATCTGCCGTGTGATGTAGTCGGCCTGCAGCGTCATGACCTCCTGGAGATCTCGCGCCCGCAACGCCAGCCATCCGGATCGCGACATGCGGCTCTGGGAACCGCACTCTAACAGGAATCGATGCGATGCGTATCGTCGACATCCGCGAATGCGCGGTCCCCCTGAAATCGGACATCCGCAATTCGAGCTTCGATTTCTCCGAGATGACGACCTCGGTCGTGGCGGTCATCACTGACGTCGTGCGTGACGGCAGGCCGGTTGCCGGATTCTCATTCAATTCGACTGGCCGCTACGCCTGCGGGGCGGCGATGCGCGCGCGCTTCATTCCTCGTATCCTGGACGCCGATCCGCAATCGCTGCTCGACGAGGCGCAAGCGAATTTCGATCCGAGCAGGATCCTCGACGTCATGATGCAGCGGGAAAAATCCGGTGGCCACAGCGAGCGTTCGATCGCAATCGGCACAATCGAAGTCGCGATCTGGGATGCGGTCGCCAAGATCGCGGACAAGCCGCTCCATCGCCTGCTGGCCGAGCGTTACAACGGCGGCAGGATCGCCGACAAAGTGTTCTGCTATGTGGGTGGCGGTTGGTATGTCCCGGGACAGACCGTGCACGACCTGCAGGACGAGATGCGCCGCCATCTCGATGCCGGCTACACCATGGTGAAGATGAAGGTCGGCGGGCTCCCGCTCGACGAGGACGTGCGGCGGGTGGAAGCGGTGAAGGAGATATTGCCCGGCGGTGCACAGTTGGCGGTCGACGCCAACTCCAAGTTCGGCCGCAACGAGGCGCTCGCCTACGCCAAGGCGCTCACGCCTTTCCGGCTGCGCTGGTTGGAGGAGCCCTGCGATCCGCTCAACTTCGCCCTACTTGCCGAGATTGCGAGTTGCTACGAGCCGCCGCTCGCGACCGGCGAAAACCTCTTCTCGACCCAGGACGTGGAGAACCTGGTTCGTTTCGGCGGCCTGCAACCGGACCGCAACGACGTCATCCAGGTCGATCCGCCGCAGTCCTACGGCATCGTGCAATACGCGCGCACAGTCGATATGCTCGCGCGCCATGGCTGGCCGCGGCGGGCGCTGTTTCCCCATGGCGGCAACCAGATGTCGCTCGCGATCGCCGGAGGCTTCGGCCTTGGCGGGGCCGAATCCTATCCCGGCGTGTTCGGCGCCTTCGGCGGTTTCGCCGACGACGTCGAATTGGACGATGGCTTTCTCACGCTGTCCGACCAGCCGGGTATCGGTTTTGAAGGACAGTCGGCCCTCCACGGCATCATGCGCGAACTGGCGGCATGAGCGGTGCGGGTTGCTGCGAATCGCGACGCGCCGCGATTAACATTATCCCGGCTATGAACACGCGTCGTTCGGGCGTTGCATGGACTGCGGCGGCCGGCGGCATTAGGAATCGATAGGATGCCGGTGGCGCCGGCGTTGGCGGCGAATCGAAGGTGCGAGCGCGGAATGAGCGCGTCCGGATCCCAGCTGTCTCGTTTGCGTGACAGTCGGCTGGCGCCGCTGGCCACCAGCGCGTTTCCGGCCTGGCTGTGGAGCCCGGATGCGAGCCGCCTCCTGTGGGCGAACCCGATCGCCGCCGCCATATTCGGCCGGGCGCGCGCCTCGGGGATAAGCTCGCGCGAGCCCGACCCAGGCGAGCTTCTCGCAGCTCAGGTCGCCCGCATCGCCCCGACCCTGTCGGTCGGTGCTCGGCCGCGGCTGGAACGGCTGCGGGGATTTGGCCCCGGGATCGGACGCAACCTCACGTGCGCCTGCTCGCG
>JBAUOM010000491.1:0-1788 GCA_049579765.1 Xanthobacteraceae bacterium | reverse complement strand
GCCCGGTCCCGACGGGCTGTGCACGCTGCGTTACGTCGACCCGGCAACCGGCGGCGCCGTCATGCCGACGCTCGACTGCTACGCCGCCCGCCTGCGCAAGGGCGCGCCGACACGGGCCAAGCGCGCGACCTACAACGTGGTCTGCCTGGTGGTGGCCGGCGAAGGCCGCTCGACCATCGGCGAGCAGAGCTTCGAATGGTCGCAACACGACGTCTTCACCATTCCGCACTGGACCTTCGCGCGCCACGAGGCGCGCGGCGGCGACGCCGACCTCTTCATGGTGACCGACAAGTCCGCCTTCGAGCGGCTCGACCTCGTGCGCGAGGAATTGGAGTAGGGATGTCCCTGTGAGTTGGAATAAGCGCAAGCCGCAAACTCGGTCTGCTCCCTCCCCCCTTGTGGGGGAGGGCTGGGGAGGGGGGTGGTGCAGTGATGCACGAGCGTTGCCTCATCGCACGACCCCCACCCCCGACCCCTCCCCGCAAGGGGGAGGGGAGCGCACCGAGTGCGTAGCGCCGTGTGGCGTCCAACACAGAGGAACGCGCTGACGTGCGCAACTTCCAAGGCATCGGCGCACCGCTGCGTCGGGTGGAGGATCATCGCCTGCTGACCGGCCGCGGGCGCTTCGTGGCCGACATCGCGCTGCCCGGCGCGCTCGTCTGCGTGATCCTGCGTTCGCCCCATGCGCATGCCCGTATTCGAGCGATCGACGCGTCGGCCGCGCAGGCCGGGCCGGGCGTCGTAGCGGTGTTCACCGGGGCCGACATGGCGGCGGACGGAATGGCGCCGATGCGGCCGTTGTGGGCGATCCGTTCCCGCGACGGCTCGCCCATGGCAGAGCCCCCGCGCTTTGCGTTGGCGCGCGAGACCGTGCGCCACGTCGGCGAGCCGGTCGCGGCGGTGATCGCCGAGACCCCGGCGCAGGCGGCGGATACGGCCGAGCGCATCGAGATCGATTATCAACCGTTGCCCGCCGTCACCGACGCCCGCGCCGCGCAGGCGCCGGGTGCGCCGCAGCTGCACACGTCCGCCCCTGGCAATGTCTGTTTTCGCTGGGCGCGCGGCGACGAAGCCGCGGTGCAGGCGGCGTTGCGCTCCGCCGCGCACGTGGTCGCCATCGACGTGGTCAACAACCGGCTGGTCGGCGCGGCGATCGAGCCGCGCGCCGTCATCGGCGCAGCCGATCCCGAGGGCAAGCTCACCCTCTATACCTCCACGCAGGCACCGCACCACATCCGCCGCCAGGTGACGGAGCAGCTCGGAATCCCCGAAAGCGCGCTGCGCATCGTCTCGCCCGACGTGGGCGGTGGCTTCGGCTACAAGGGCAAGCTCTACCCGGAGGAGAGCATCATCGCGTGGGCGGCGCGCCGGCTCGATCGCCCCGTGCGCTGGATCGCCACCCGGGCAGAGAGCTTCCTCGCCGACAACCAGGCGCGCGATCACTTCACGCATGCCGAGCTCGCGCTCGATGCCGACGGACATTTCCTCGCGCTGCATGTTGCAACCTTTGCCAATCTCGGCGCCTATGTCTCGACCTTCGGCGCCGCCATCCCGAGCGCGATCTACAGCGCGCTGTTCGCGGGCGGCTACCGCACGCCGGCGATCTTCGTCGAGGTGACGGGCGTCTTCACCAACACCACGCCGACGGACGCCTTCCGAGGCGCGGGACGACCGGAGGCCTGCTATGTGCTGGAGCGGCTTGCCGACACCGCGGCCGGGACGCTCGGGCTCGACCGCGCCGAGATCCGGCGGCGCAATCTCATTCCGCCGGACGCCATGCCCTACAAG
>JBAUOM010000490.1:0-7306 GCA_049579765.1 Xanthobacteraceae bacterium | reverse complement strand
GGAGGTTCTGTGCGGGCTGTTTGCGGAGGTTCTGGGGGTCGAGCGGGTCGGGATCGAGGACAACTTCTTTGCGCTGGGGGGTCATTCCTTGCTGGCGACGCGTCTGATCAGCCGCATCCGCTCGACGTTGGGCGCCGGGATTGCAATCCGCAGTCTGTTCGAGGCGCCGACCGTGGAGGCTTTGGCGCAACGGCTCAACGCCAACCGCCCCGACCAGTCGCCCCTCGAAGTTCTGCTTCCGCTGCGCGCCTCGGGCGCTCTGGCGCCATTGTTCTGCATCCATCCCGGCGGCGGCCTCAGCTGGTCCTATTCCGGGCTGATGCGGCACCTGCCGGCCGAGCGCCCAATCTATGGCCTGCAGGCTCGTGGGATCACGCAGCCCCAGATGGCTCCTCACACGCTCGACGAAATGGCCGCGGACTATCTGAGCTTCATTCGGAAGGTTCAGCCGGCGGGCCCCTACAATCTGCTTGGCTGGTCGTTCGGCGGACTGGTTGCCCATGCCATCGCCGCGCGCCTCCAGGACGAAGGCGAGAGAGTGGCTTTGCTTGCTGTTCTCGACAGCTACCCCATCGACGGGCACAGCGTGCCGGCCGGCGAAACCGAACTTGATGACGAGAAGCTGCTCGCGGATCAGCTCAGGGCGCTGGGTTACTATCACGGAAAGGAACCGCTGCAGATTTCGGGCGCGTTGGATATCCTGCGTAAAGCCGGAGACATACTCGCGAACCTCGAGGAGCATCAGGTTGCCGCGGTCATCCAAGTCATGAAAAATAACACAAGGCTGGCGTTGAGTTTCCGCCCGCAACGATTCTCCGGCGACATGCTGCTTTTTGCCGCCACACGGGGCGAGGATCCGCCCGCGGTGGAAAAGTGGAGGCCTTTTGTCGGCGGCAAGATCGTCGTGCACGAAGTGGATTGCGAGCACGTGCACATGATGAAGCCCGCGCCATTGGCGGAGATCGGCGCCGTGCTCGCGAGCGAGTTGGAGAAGCACTCGCGGAGCTTCAAGTAAGCCACTTTGGCGGCATTTTGTTGTTAAGGCAGAACACCCCGTTCCAAGACGTCCCGTGCTAATCACCGATGGCGGGCTTCAAGAGGATAGTGCCTATTTCTGCCATCTGGCGCGGAGGCGGGGATGCCGGACGTCAAGCAAAGGGTTGCACTGTCTTCGATTGCCGCGTCGGCGGGCCTGACCGCCGCCAAGGCGATCGTCGGGGTCCTGAGCGGCTCGCTCGCACTGCTGTCGGAAGCGGCCCACTCGCTGATCGATGTCGGCGCGACCGTGATGACCTATTACGCGGTGCGCGTGTCCGACAAGCCTGCCGACGAGGAGCACCACTACGGCCACGGCAAGATCGAGAGCATGTCGGCGCTCGCCGAGACGGCGCTGCTGTTCGTTCTTGCGGGCGTGGTGACCTGGGAGGCAACCAAGCGGCTGATGAGCCCGCAGCCGCCGGAAGTGGATGCCACGCTGTGGGCGTTCGTCGTGATTGCGGTCTCGATCGTGGTCGATTTCTTCCGCGCGCGCGTGCTCTACCGGACGGCCGAAAAGACGTCGAGCCAGGCGCTGGAGGCGGACGCGCTGCATTTCGATTCCGACATGTGGTCGTCGCTGGCGGTGCTCGCCGGTCTCCTTGGAATAAAATTCGGCTATGTCTGGGCCGACTCGGCGGCGGCAATCGCCGTATCCGTAGTCATCTGCATCGTGGGCTGGAGATTGGCGCGGCGAACCGTCGATACGCTGACCGACACGGCCCCCGCCGGAGCAGCCGACAGGATCCGCGCCGCCGTCACGCACATTCCCGGGGTCGTGGCGTTGGAACGGCTGCGCGTGCGCGAGGTGGGGAAGGTGCTGTTCATCGATCTCACGGTGGCGGTGAGCCGCACACTGCCGCTCGACCGCGTGGCGGCATTGAAGGACCGCATCGTCGCGGCAGTGCGTGCCGACGGCGGTGCGGCGGAGGTGACGGTGACCACCGAGCCGCAGGCACTGGACGATGAATCCGTGCTCGAACGGGTCATGGTGATCGCCCGCAATCGCGCCCTCGCGGTGCATCACGTCACCGTGCACGCGATCGAAGACAGGCTTGCGGTTGCGCTCGACCTCGAAGTCGACGGTGCGCTCTCGTTGCGCGCCGCTCACGATATTGCGAGCGGGCTCGAAGATGCGGTGCGCGCGGAGTTGGGGCCGGAGGTCGAGGTCGAGACGCACATCGAGCCTCTGCAGCCCTTCGATGAGCCGGGGCATGACGCAGCGCCCGAACGAATTGCCGCGGTGCGCCATGCGCTGGCCGAGATCGCGGCAAAGGTCGATCTGGTCGGCGAGATCCACGACGTGCGCGTGCGGCAGGCCGAAGATGGCGAAATCGTCAATTTCCATTGCCTGGTCGATCCGACGCTCAAAGTGGCCGGCGTGCACGACAAGGTCGATGAAGTGGAGCGCGCGCTGCGGCTGCGCTTTCCCACGATCAAGCGCGTGATCGGCCACGCCGAGCCCGCGCCCCCATTCGCATGAAGCAATGCGCGACCGCCATCAGCGGGCGGGCGCGGTCGATCGCGGTCATTCCGGCGCGCTCGCCTCGGCCCGTCACGGGATCAGCACTGCCGCACCTTGCAGCCGGCCATCGCGGAGGTCGCCCAGCGCCGCGTTGGCCGCTTCGAGCGGATAGCGCGTCACCTCGGTCTTCACGCCCGCCTGCGCCGCCACCGTCAAGAACTCCCGGGCGTCCGCGCGGGTGAGATTGGCGACCGACAGGATCTGCCGCTCTTCCCACAGCAGCCGATAGGCGAAGGAGGGGATGTCGGACATGTGGATGCCGCCGCAGACGACGCGCCCACCCTTCTTCACGGCCTTGAGCGCCGCCGGTACAAGCGCGCCGACGGGGGCGAAGATGATCGCGGCGTCGAGCGGCTCGGGCGGCAAGTCGTCCGAGCCGCCGGCCCAGACGGCGCCGAGCGATCTTGCAAACGCTTGTGCCGCGGTGTCGCCGGCGCGGGTAACCGCATGGACGCGCCGTCCCTGCCAGACCGCGACTTGAGCCAGGATATGCGCGGCGGCACCGAAGCCGTAGAGGCCGAGCGCCTGCACGCTTGCCGGCCCTGCCGGCTCGACCCCTGCCATTCGGTAGCAGCGCCAGCCGATCAGACCGGCGCACAGAAACGGGGCGATCTCGGCGTCATCCATGCGTTCCGGAAGCGGGAAGCAGTAGCGGGCGTCGGCGACCGTGTGCGTTGCATAGCCGCCGTCGCGCGTATAGCCGGTGAACAGCGGTCGATCGCACAGGTTCTCTCGGCCGCTGCGGCAATAGGGGCAGACGCCGCAGGTGTAGCCGAGCCATGGAACGCCGATGCGCTCGCCGAGCGTGAAACCAGCGACCCCCTGCCCCATTGCGGCGACACGTCCGACGATTTCATGGCCGGGTACGATCGGCAGCTTCGGGTCCGGCAACTCGCCGTCGACGACGTGCAGGTCGGTGCGGCAGACGCCGCAGGCGGCCACCTCGACCAGGATTTCCCCGGGCGCGGGCACGAGAGCGGGCCGCTCGCGCATTTCGAGCGGCAGGCGCGCCTTCTCCAGCACCATGGCGCGCATCACTCACCTCGCGTCACACGAAACGGAAAGCGCCGTTCGCCCGCCGGATTCCCGCGCCCCGGACGACCCTGTGGCCGGTCGACTGGCTCGGCCCTCGCCATGACGGCTGCAGGCGCGCTCGTCAATCGGAAACCGCCGCAACGGCCCTCGCCCCGCGATGCCCGGCCAGCACCTCCTCGAGGCTCGTGCCGAAGTCGTTGAGCATCACAGCGGCGGCGTTGCGCCCGGGGCCGGCGGAGATCGAGCCGCCGGGATGGGTGGTGGAGCCAGTCTGATACAGGCCGGGTATCGGCATGCGGTGCGACGCCCAGCCGGGCACCGGCCGCATGCCCGCCGATTGCGCCGCGTTCTGCGCACCGCCGTGGCACGAGCCGCGCCAATTGTGCGGATTCATGCGTTCGAGATCGAGCGGGCTCTCGACGATGCGGGCGAGAATCTTGTCGTCGGTCAGGTTGGTCGCGAACCGCCGCAAATGATCGAGATTGGCCTGCGATATTTGCTCCTTGATCTCGTCCCAATGGTGCGGGCCTTGCGCGAGATCGTAGGGCTGGAAACCGATCACCTTCACGGTGTGTTTGCCCGCCGGCGCCCGCCCAGGATCCGCGAGCGTCGGGCACACCGCGAGCAGAACCGGGTCCTCGATATTGACCGCGCCGCGCGCATAGTCGTAGCCCATGCGCAACGCCCGCGTCGCCGTCGACATGGTGCCGACCGCCATCGGCTCGAGCACGCCGCCGGCGACCGCGAAACGCATCGGTTCGCTGGTCGCATAGTGCGTGACGAACAGCGTGGGACCGGCCTGCCACGTCTCCACGCCGGCGACAAAATCTTCGCCCCAGGCCGCGCGCGGCGCCATCTCCACGAGATGCTTGACGTGAACGGTGGACAGCACCGCCTTGCCGGCACGATAGACGCTGCCATCGGCGCATTCCACGCCGGCGCAGCGGCCGTTCTCGACGACGAGCGCCCGCACGCTCCTGTCGGTGAGGATGACGCCGCCATGCGTTTCGATGAGCCGCGCGAGCGCGCCGGAGAATGCCCCCGATCCGCCCTTCGGAACACACCAGCTCCAGCGCTGCCGGCCGTAGACCAGGGAATAGGCGAGCCGCCCCGACATCGGCCATTCCGGCGGGACCACCGTCTGGAACGCCATCCACAGCATGAACGAACGGCAGTGATCGTCCTCGAAATTATCGCGAATGATCTCCCAACCCGACATCGCGATCCGGCGCAGCCAGCGCTTGCCGTCCGGATGCTCTGCCAGCCGCTCGTTGATCGGCTTGCCCCATCCGATCGGCGTATAGGAGACCGCGTCGAAGATCGGCTTGACCGCGTCGTATTCGGCGAGCATGCGCCGGTAGGCCGCGGCGTCCTGCTTCGAGAACTTGGCGAACTCGGCGCAAGTTCGCTCGATGTCATGGTACTGCGTCAAGTAGCTGCCGTCGGCGAAGGGGAGATGGACCACGACTTCGGGATGAATGTATTCCAGGCCGTAGTCGGCGAGCCCGAGCTCGTCGTTGCGCAACATCGGGCTGTCCTGGATCACGACATGGGCGGTCCCGCATGAATCGTGCTGGAATCCGGGAAGCGTCAATTCCTCGGTCACGCAATTGCCGCCGACGACGGACCTGCCTTCCAGCACCAGGCAGCGGTAGCCGGCCTTGGCGAGGTAGGCGGCGGCGATCAGACTGTTGTGCCCGGCGCCCGCGACGACGACATCGAAACGATCGGCCATGTCCGTTCCCGTTCAGTCAGGGCAAACCGACGATTTCTCCTCGGCCTCGACAAATAGATGCCCCGCTGGTGCGGGGCATCGCAAGAGGGCAGTGAACGTCCGAGCCCGCCAGCGCGCGGCGGGGGCATTCGGAGCAGCGGCGTTCAGATGCGGGCGTTCTTCACATTGGCATTGGCATAGAGGCGGTCGCGCGCCTCGTTGCCCAGCCGGGTGAGGCGGTCGAAGTCAACGCCGACCAGTTGGCCGTTGCGCTTCATCACTTTGCCCGCGATCAGCACCGTATCCACGTTCTGCGGCCCCATGCTGGTGACCACGGCGCCGACGGCGTTGTTCATCGGCATGACGTTGAGCCGGTCGGTTCGCAACAGGATGACATCCGCGTCCTTGCCCGGCGTGAGCGTGCCGATCTTGCGCTCGAGCCCGTTGGCGCGCGCGCCTTCGATGGTGGCGAATTCGAGCACCTCGCGCACGGTGAGGAACTTCGGCGCATCCTTGTCGCCGGCGAGCCGGCGCGCCCAGACATCGTTCTTCTGCAGCGAGAAGATCGTGCGCATCTGAGCGAAGAAGTCGTTGGGGACGGAAGTTTCGACATCGATGCTGAGCGAGGGCCGGATGCCGGTATCGATCGCCTTCTGGATCGGCGGGTGGCCGTGCCCCATCAGCGTCTCGACGTAACCGGCGATGGAGATCGTGCCGCCGGTATCCCTGATCAGCTTCCACTCGGTGTCGTTGAGCGTGCAGCAATGGATGTAGGTGGTGTCCGATTTCAGCGCGTTTTCCGCGTTCAACGCCTCCAGCAGGCCGGCCCGGCCGCGCTCGCCGACGCCGACATGGATGGTGATGCGGGCGCCGACGTCGCGCGCCGCCGCGAACGTCGGCAGAATCTGCGCAGGCGAGCCGGAGGGGGCCGCCAAATAGAGCGTCACCAACTGGTCGTCGGTCGAGAAATACTGCTTGCGCAGGCGCGCGATGTCGCCCGGGAATTTCGACCCCTTCGCCTCCCACCAGCGGCCGTCGGTCGTCTGCGCGTTGCCATAGGCGAACACCGCCCGCGCGCCGGAATCGCCCAGCGCCTTGATGGCCGCGTCGGTATGCTCCGGGGTGTTGTGGATGTGCGACCAGTCGAGGATGCAGGTCACGCCGCTGTCGATGGCGCCGAGCGCGCTGAAGTAATCACCCGCATAGACGTCATCGGGGGTGTATTTCGCGCCGAACGTCTTCTGCACGACCGCGATGTAGTCGTCGAGCGATCCGTCGGGCAGGACGTTGCGCAGGATGCCCTGCCACATGTGGCGGTGGGTGTCGACGAGGCCGGGCATCACGATCATGTGCGAGGCATCGATGACCTCGGCGGCGGGCGCGGCGATATTCGGACGCACGGCGGAAATCTTGCCGCCCTCGATCAGCACGTCGGCCTGCTCGAAGTCGCCGGCCGTGCGGTCGAGGGTCAGCACGCAGCCGCCCGTGATCAGAATCGCCCGTCCCGGCGCGGTCGCGCCGGTCGGCTGCTGCGCGCGGGCAGTCCCGCCGACCGTGCCGACGACGGTCGAGGCGGCCACGGCGGACGCCGTCGTGGTGCAGAGGAATTGGCGGCGTGACAGCGTCGGGGACGATTTGCATGCGCCGCAGGCGCAGAACGCGCCGGCGGCCGAACTGTGCAGGTTCGTCATGGAGTCCCTCCCCAATGTCTGTTGTTGCGAGCCTGGATGCTACCCCTCCCGAGGGAGCACTTTCCAGTGCGACGACAGCGAACGCGGCAAGGCCGTCATGGGTCGCTGCCCACCGGCGGGCATCAGATCGGTCGGCGCTCCGGCCGCGGGCGTTCCTGGCGTGAGCACAAAGCAATGGAGCGCACGCCCGGGCATGCGCTCCATGTTGCCATCGCGTGCTCGTGTCGCGCGCTAAGCAGGTTTCAGTAGGCTGGCCAACGGATGCTGGCCGTGATTCCGTGTTCCCATTGATTCGCGGGGGTGGGA